>JBKPBQ010000583.1:0-14530 GCA_046726955.1 Acidobacteriota bacterium | reverse complement strand
GAGCGCGCGTTCGGCCGAGCGCTCGCGCTGGACCGGCACTACGTGCAAGGCCATGTCTGGTACGGCTTCCTGCTGAGCTTCCTCCGTCGGGTCGACGAGGCGCGGGTCATGGCGACGGGAGCTCGGGAGGTCGATCCGCTGTCACCCTTCGCCCTCGCCGGCGCGGGGGCGATCCTCTGCTACTGCGGTGAGCACGACGAGGCCATACGGCAGTGCGAGATGGCGCTCCAGATAGACCCGAACTTCCTGCTCGCCGTCTACGTGCTCGGCCTGACCCATTTCAACGGCTCGCGCTTCGAAGAGAGTGTCGCCGCGCTCCGAAGGGCGGTGGAGCTCTCGCGCCGCGCCGCGTTCTGCGTCGGCTTGCTCGGCGGCGCGTGCGCCGCGAGCGGTCGCCGCGAGGAGGCGGAGGCGCTGTTGCGGGAGCTGAAAGAGAGGTCGGAGCGGGAGTACGTGGGGCCGATGTCGATGGTGCGGGTGGCGGCCGGACTGGGCGAGACGGATCAGGCGTTCGAATGGCTGGAACGGGCCTACGAGGAGCGCAGCTCCTATATCGTCATCCTGAACGTCGACGCCATGTTTGCTGGCCTGCGACCGGACCCGCGCTATCACGACCTGCTCGGGCGGCTGCAACTGCCGGCCTGACCCGTACCGTCGGGCAGGCGGTCAGTGGTCGCCGTGGTCTATTTGCGCTCGTAGAGCTCGGCGAGTCCGCGCGGAGACGACGTGAAGACCCTGGTGTAGCGCTCGTCGAGATGGCGGAGGATCGCCGCGGTGCAGGGGTGTGTCTGATCGCCCGTCCGCACGCCCCAGACCAGGACGTAATCGAGGGTACGCGGCCCGAGACGGTCGTATCGATTGAGCGACACGCAGGGAGGCAGCGTCTCCAGCCCGGCGCGCATCAGCCGGTACGGGTTGGCCTCGGGGCGGAAGCGCACGGGGAAGTAGCCCAGGTCCGCCTCGTAGTTCAGGAGGTCCACGACGCCGCGGTCCGCGGCGATCCAGGATGCCGCGTGGAGGAACGGAAGGACGCGCAGCGAGAGTGTCGTTCCGTCCTCGCGGACCCCCTGCGGGGCGAAGCCGAGAGGCAGGAGGACGGAGTCGCGGCGCAGCGTCGCTCCCGCGGAGACGTACTCGGCGAGGTAGTCGTCGAGCTCCGCGTACCGCGGCAGGCGCAGGGCGAGGAACGCGAGGGTCGCGGCGAGGGAGACCGCCACGAGGCCGCGCTCGGCTCGGCGCGACAGGGGCTGGACGGCGATCCAGAGGACGAGCGTCAGGAAGATCCAGAGCGAGACGCGATCGTAGGTCGTGCCTCCTCCCGCGGTGCCGCTCGGACTCGTCAGGATGGTCGTCCGCGCCGTGAAGTAGATCGCCGTGCACGCCCCGGCCACCAGCAGGAGGCCGTCGCTCCGCTCGACGGCGTGGCGGCGAGCCTTGTCCACGACGAGCACGATCACCGTCGAGAGCAACGCGAGGGCGAGCACGGTGGAGGGCCAGACCTCGCCGATGTCGAACGACACGAGCTCCTTCAATCGCAGCAGCTCCCACAGGCGTACGTAGGCCGAGGGCCCGGGCTCGTAGCCGACCTCGTCGCGCGAGGCCAGGAAGCGGGCGGCGAGGGCGAGCGCGGGCAGCGACGCCGCGGCCACGAAGACCAGGGGGCGGACGGTGCGACTGCGGGCGGATTCGGCCACGGCCAGCACGCCCAGAGCCGAGAAGGCGAGGAGCAGCGTGACGATGTGGCAGAAGTAGAGCCCGGTGAGGAGCAGCGCGAGGATCATTCCCGCGCGCGGCGTCAGCCGGTCCTCGTGGCGGAGCCAGAAGCCCAGGATGACGAAGAACGGCACGGTGGAGAAGGCCAGGTTGTAGAAGCCGAGATGGACGAAGTTGTTGTAGACGAAGGGGAGGACGAGGAGCAGGCGCTGTCCCGCGTCCGGCCGGATGGCGGTGATCGCGTAACGGAAGGCAAACGGCAGGCTCAGGAGATATAGCGAGAGGAAGATCTTGTCCGCGCTCCTCGGAGCCACGACGGTGAGCAGCGCCGACAAGAGCAGATGCGAGAACCAGTTCGGCACGGGCTCGAGGCTGCGCTCGTAGAAGTCGCGCAGCGCGGGCTGGTCCGCCCGGCCGTAGTCGAGGAGGATCCGCGCGTTCTCGACGTGCGCGGGGCCGTCCTGCGACGGAAAGTACGTGAACGCCCAGACGGGAACGAGAAGGATGAGAAGCGCCGCGCCGACGAGCCAGCCCGGAAGGGGCCGCGCGTCCAAGAGGGAGGCTCTACTCCTCGGCCATGAAGGGATAGCGGTAGTCGTGCGGAGGGTTGAACGTCTCCTTGAGCGCGCGAGCGCTCACCCAGCGGACGAGGTTCAGCTTCGACCCCGCCTTGTCGTTCGTCCCCGACCCGCGCGCGCCGCCGAACGGCTGCTGGCCCACGACCGCGCCCGTGGGCTTGTCGTTCACGTAGAAGTTCCCGGCGGCCTGGCGCAGCGCGGCCGACGCCTGGCGCACAGCCGCGCGGTCCTGGGCGAAGACCGCCCCCGTGAGCGCGTAGGGCGAGGTCTCGTCGATCACGCGCAGCGTGTCCTCCCACTTCTCGTCGGGATAGACCCAGACGGTGACGACGGGACCGAAGATCTCCTCGCAGAGGAGGCGATAGCCGGGGTCCTTCGCCTCGATGAGCGTCGGCTCGATGAAGAACCCCTTCTCGCCGTTCGTCCCTCCGCCCTGGACGACCGTCGCGTTCTTGCGCGCGTCCGCCAGGTACTCGGAGATCTTGTCGAAGGCCTTCTTGTCGATCACCGCCCCCATGAAGTTCCGGAAGTCGGCGACGTCCCCCATCTTGATGTCGCGCATGATCGCGACCGTGCGGTCCTTGACGTCGGCCCAGCGCGAGCGCGGGACGTAGACGCGGCTCGCCGCCGAGCACTTCTGTCCCTGATACTCGAACCCTCCGCGAGCGATGGCCACCGCGAGGGCCTGCGAGTCGGCGGAGGCGTGAGCGAGGATGAAGTCCTTGCCCCCCGTCTCGCCCACGATCCGCGGGTACGAGCGGTAGGCGCTCATGCTCCCGCCGATCGTCTTCCACATCGCGTTGAAGACCTCGGTGGAGCCCGTGAAGTGCACTCCCGCGAGGTCGCGGTGGGTGAGCACGGTGTCGGAGACCGTGACCGCGTTGCCGGGGACGAAGTTGATGACGCCGGGAGGCAGTCCCGCGGCCTCCAGGATCTTCAGGATGTAATGGGCGCTCGGGATCGCGCTCGACGCGGGCTTCCACACCACGGTGTTGCCCATGAGCGCGGGGGCCGTGGGCAGGTTGCCGCCGATCGAGGTGAAGTTGAAGGGCGTGACCGCGTAGACGAAGCCTTCGAGGGGTCGGTACTCGAGCTGGTTCCACATCGCGCCCGAGGAGAGAGGCTGCTCCGAATAGAGCTCCTGGGCGTAGTGCGGGTTGAAGCGCCAGAAGTCCACGAGCTCCGCCGCGGAGTCGATCTCCGCCTGGAACGCGGTCTTGCTCTGGCCGAGCATCGTGGCCGCGTTGAGCGTCTGCCGCCAGCTGGTGGCGAGGAGCTCCGCCGCCTTGAGGATGACCGCGGCCCTGTCTTCCCAGGGCCACCGCGACCAGTCGCGATGGGCTTCGCGGGCGGCGTCGATGGCCTGCTGCACGTGCTCGCGCGAGGCCTTGTGCCAGTCGGCGAGGACGTGGCGGTGGTCGTGGGGCATGACCGCCTGGGCCTTGTCGCCCGTCCTCACTTCCTTGCCGCCGATGACGAGGGGGATCTCGATGCGCTCTCCCGCCATCGCCTTGAGCCGCGCCTTGAGCTCGGCCCTCTCGGGAGATCCGGGAGCGTAGCTGCGCACGGCGTCGTTGACGGGGGGAGGGACGCGACGGATGCCGCTGAACCCTGATTCGAGGCTCATGCGGGCACGATAGCCGAGGGCCGGCGAGGGGGTCAATGGCCGTTATACTCGGCCGCTTCGATGCGCGCCGCCCGCCGCCGCCTCGCGACGCTGGGTCTCGTCCTGGGGGCCGTCGCGCTGACCCTGCTCGTGCTCGAGGTGGCCTTCCGCCTCGCCGGTGTCTCCGTGGGGACTGTCCAGATCAACCGGGCTACGGTCCGTCGCAGCTCCAATCCGCGTCTCGCCTTCGAGCTGCGGCCCGGCGCCGTCGTTCACGCCGAGGTGGACTACCGGATCAACGAGGAGGGGCTGCGCGGCCCGGAGATCTCGCTGTCCAAGCCCCCGGGTGTCAAGAGAATCGCCGTGCTCGGCGACTCGATCGCCTTCGGGTACTGGGTGGCCGAGGAGCAGGCCTTCCCGCGCCAGCTCGAGCAGATGATGGGCGGCTCGGTCGAGGTCCTCGACTTCGCCGTGCCCGGCTACAACCTCGACCAGGAGATCGAGACCCTGCGCGCCAGGGCCTTCGACTACTCGCCCGACCTTGTGCTCGTCGCGTTCTGCCTGAACGACCTCGAGGGCATCTTCTCTTATGAGTACGGCCTGGTCGTCGACCGCTCGGCGCGGTCGGGCTCTCGCGGCGGCCGGCTCCTCGAAGCCGTCCTCCGCCGCTCCGTCCTGGCGTCCTGGGTGGAGTACCGCCTGGCCGAGCTCGAGGCCCGCCGCCGCTTCGCGCAGGCGCGCAACCCGCTGGGCGGTCCGCTCTACGCGGAAGCGGTGAGCGAGCAGAAGAAGGCGCTCCTCTCCCGCTTCCGAACGCTCCACGAGCTGCTCGCCGTGCGGGGGATCACCGGGATCGTCGCCGTCTTTCCCACGTTCGGCACCCGGTTCGCGAGCTATCCGTATCGCGAGCTGCACGCCGCCGTCGTCGCGACGGCTCGCGAGTCGGGGCTCCTGGCCGTGGACCTCCTGGACTGCTACTCCGCCTACGACTTCCACGACGTGCGCGTGGACGTCGTGCACCCCAACCCGATGGGGCACCGCATCGCCGCCCACGCGATCCGCGACGCGCTCTGCGAGGAGAAGCGGCTGTGCGAGACATCGCCGACGCCGGCCCGGTCGTGCACGGCCTACGAGCCCGGCCGGTTCCCGCAGGTGCGCGGCTACTGATCTTGGTCCATCATTCGCGGCGACGACTTGCCGCGGGAGGGACTGATGCTCCTACGGGCCGTGCCCGTCTTCATTTTCCTGGCTGCACCGGCCGCATCGTTCGCCTCCGGGCCTTCCGACCTCTGGACACCGGACCGCCTCGCCCGCATCCGGGATCGCTCGACGCTCGACCCGCAGCTGGTGGTCCACGCCGGGTACGCCGAGGTCTTCTACGATTCGGAGATCGCGGACGCGAAGTGGGCCGACGCGGGCCCGCCGTACGCCGTGCACACCGGCCAGACGATCCGGATCCACGGCTACCTGGCCTCGCCGCTCGTGGGCGGTCCCTATCCGGCCATCGTGATCGGCCACGGGCACCAGGGCCACGGGAGCCCGGAGATCGCGCTGGGCCTCGCCGCGTTCGGCTACGTCGCGCTTTCCATCGACGGGCCTGGACAGGGATCGTCGACCGGTCCTCCCGACACGGAGCAGGGCTGGATCTCCGTCGAGGAGACCGTGAACGAGCCGGCTCCCGAGGTCGGCTACCTCTACCACTACGCCTATGCGGGGATGCGCGGCCTCACGCTGCTCGACCAGCTGTCCCGCCTTCCCCTGAACCCGCTCCGCATCGACCGCAACCGGCTCGGCGTGGTGGGCGCGTCCATGGGCGGACAGTTCGCCTACTACATCAACGGGGTCGACGACCGGGTGAAGGGCGCGGTGGCGCTCGCCGTCGCCGGAGCGTGGGACGACGTCATCCGCTACCCCGGCTCCTGGCTCTACCACGGGCTCTACTACTACACGCGCGACGGCCTCGCGAGCGGGATCGACGGCCTCAACACGATCTCGAACGTCTGCTCCGATCCCACGTACGACACGTTCCTGACCCACTTCGATCCCTTGCGCTACGCCCCGACGCAGCACGCGCCCCTCCTCACCGTCGTGGGCAGCCACGACCAGTACTTCACGGTCCCCGCGATCAACGTCACCTACGCGGCGGTCGCCTCCGCCGGTACGGACCCGCGCTTCGAGAAGCGGATCCTCGTCGTCCCGAACGCCAAGCACGAGATCGTGAGCGACGAGACCGTGCTGCCCGTCGTCGGCGAGATCGACTGCTGGCTCCGCTACTGCTTCTCGAACGGCCCCACGCCGACGGCCACGCCAGAGGTCCGGATGGAGCTGGACGGCGACCGGCTGCGATTCCGCGTGACTGCGCCTCCCGGGGGCGCGCCGCTCGCCGCGGTCGACCTCCTGTTCGCGACCGAGATCGACACCACGCGGAATCCCGTCTGCGACTTCTCGGCGCTGCACCTCCGCCGCGGTCGCGACGGCGACTGGCGGGGGAGCCTCCCGCTGGGATGGACTCCGGCGTGCGGACCGCCGGTGGGTGCTGCGAACCTTCTTTATTACGCGCAGGCGACGGACGCCGCCGGATACACGGTCAGCTCGCCGGTGCAGCTCCGCGGGCAGGAGATGGCGTTCGGGACGGGCTTCGTCCCGCTGATCGAGCACTTCCCGCGCGACGACTTCGCGGTCCCGAAGCCGCCAGGGCCCTGTCGCCTAGGGCACGTAGAGGTAGAACGCGACCTGGCTGGAGAGCGTCGGGCTGACCGGTGAGGGGCCGAACCTGTACGTCCGCACCAGGAACTCGTTGGCGTTGCAGGTCGGCGTGTTCTGCGCGGCCGCCTGGGCGAGGCTGTCGGGGAACGTCGTGAGCCCGTTCTCGATGCTGACGATTGCGGCGCTCGTCGCCGGGTTCAGGCCCGCGGCGGCCTGCAGGCAGTAGACACCGGTGGAGGGACGCCTCACCGCGACGATGTTCTTCGTCCGCGCCAGGTCGAGGGCGGGACTCGTAGGGTTGACCGTCGCGAAGGCCCGGCCGGAGCCCGGGTGGAAGTAGCCCAGCACGTCGGCCACGACCTGCGCGCCGGAGCCGCTGAGCTGGATCCGCATGTCGCCGCTGCTAGGGCAGGTGGTCGTGGAGCGGTCGCAGAGCGGCACCACGGTGCCGTTGGAGAGCGCGTCGAGGCCGGCCACGGCCCCGAAAGTCATCGTCGCGGCGAGCGGCGCCGCCGGCTGCGGGGTGGCCGTCGCGTAGGCCCGGAGGTTGCCGGGGCCGTCCGGGGTCACGACCGTGAAGTTCACGACCGCCGCGGTCGCGTCGGTAGGCACGCCGCATCCGGTCGCGCTTCCGCCCTGGCCGGCGAGGTTGCCCGCGGTCACGAGGAAGTTGCGCTGCGTGTTCGCCGCGATGGCGCCTCCCGCGAGCCGCGTGTCGAGGAGGCGGCAGGGCGTTACGGGCGTGAAGACCATGTCGGAGCTGCTCGCGACACCGGGGACCTCCGGCTCGACCGCGTCCTGCGCCCGCGCCCGCGGCGGCGAGGAGAGGAAAGCACCCGTTGCGAGCAGGATGAACGTCGTCGTCGATCTCATCATGGGAATCCTCCGTCCCCCAAGACCCATCGTACCCGGGGGACCGTCGGACTGCGGAGAGGAAAGCCGGACGGGGAAGCCCCGTCAGGAGGCGGCGTTGCCGCTCGTCAGCGGCTTCAGGAGCGCGCTGAGGGCGCGCAGGCGGTAATCGCCCTGCGCCGGGTTGTGGTAGCCGATCGCCTGCTCTGCGGGGGTGAGGTCGGCCGCGTTCTTCATGGGCTCGAACATGTGGCCCTCGTGCCATTCGTTGAACGAGTTGATGTAGACGAGGAAGAACCCGCGGCGCACGTTCTCGAGTGCGGGGTCCGTCTGGACGCCGAGGGTGGCGCGGAAGCTCTCGCCGATCCGCTGCTCGGAGCGCTGCGCGGCTAGCTCGCGTCCCGCGGCCTGCGACAAGTCGAGGCCGGGGGTCGGAGGGGCGAACGGGCGTGGCTCGTAGGGGCAGGGGCCCTGCGGGAACACGCGCGGCTCGACCTGGTCGTAGCCGGGGTTGACGTTGAACGAGAACACGAGGCCGGCCTGCGACGCCCCCGCGGCGTAGCCCGCGTACTGGTCGGGGGCGACGAAGTTGTCGTAGATGCCGAGGCCGTCGAAGCCGGAGGCGGGCGTGCGGACGAACTCCAGCGAGTCCGCGAGGAGCGTGATCTTGTCGAACGAGCCCTTGAGCGCGTCGCGCAGCGAGTCCGTCTGCTTCCGCCACTCCGAGTCCGGCGTGTAGTCGGGGACGTCGTACTTGTGGCCCCGACAGTCAGTGGTCGTCTGGGGCAGGATGCAACGGAAGCCCTTGAACGCCGGGCCCTGCTTGCCGTCCGCGTCCTTGACCAGGAGGAACGCGTCGAAGCCGCGCTTCTCCCCGTACTCGCTGAGCAGGTAGAGCACGTCGTCGGCGAAGCGCCGGCCACGGTCGTCGGCGTAGGGCTCGAGGGCGAACGTGACCTTGATGTCGTTCGCGCGCATCACGTCCATGATGAGCGGGACCCGTTGATCCTGCCAGCTCCCGCGTCCCCACCAGGAGAGGGCGATCGCCCCGGCCCCCGCCTCGTTGATCCAGCGGGCGTGCTGCTCGAGCACGGCCGTGCTTCGGACGTCGTAGGGGCCGAGAAGCGGCACGTAGTTGGTGCCGAGGTCGATCGGGGGATGGCGTCCCTGGTAGCCCCAGTGCTCGTAATCGGGCGGCCCGCCGTACCACGGGTAGTACTCGAAGATGAAGTGGCGGCGGAGGTCGCTGAAGCGGCGCCGCAGGTCGGCTTCGCCCGGAAGGAGCGGAGAGGCTTCCGGGGCGCTCGGCGCCTGGGCCGGCGTCTCCGTCCCGCACGCGGCAAGGCCGACGAAAGGCGCCGCGAGCCCGGCCCGGATGGCCGTGGCGAGGAAGCGCCGGCGGGGAACGGCCATGATCCATGGTACGGCGGAAGCCGGTTTGGAGCACCGAATCCGATCGCGCTACCTGACCACGAACTCCAGCCGGAGCGGCTCGGAGGACGATCCGGCCGTCGGGGAGTCCTCGTCGGCGGAATCGATCTCGCGGTCGAAGAGGCGGTCGAACCGGTTTCCCGCGCGATCTTCCAGGGCCGGGTGGACGCGCACGCTGTAGGACCCGGCAGTCCACGGAGCCGAAGGTCGGAAGGACCAGAGGCTCTCGCCGTCCCTGACCTCGACCGCGCCGTCGAGCGTGCGTCCGCGCGCGTCCTCGACCCAGACGAGACGCCGGAGCAGGGCCTCGTCGAGCGGCTCGGGCAGCCGCAGCGTGACGGGCTCGTCCGCGCGCGTCGGAGCGTCGAGCCTGAGTCCGCGCGACGGCGATCGCCGGTCGGCGGCGACCACGTGGAAGCGACGCTCGAACGTGGCGCCGAGCTCCCGGCCCGTGCGGTCCGCCATCGCCGCGTCCACCACGAGGCGATAGCTCCGTCCCGCGCGGAGCGGGGGGCCGAGACGCTCGCCGGGAGCGACGCCGCGCTTGATCCGTCCCGGGTGTAGGAGCACCGTGAGCCGCGTCTGCTGCGGGTTCCACAGCCCGTGCTCGATCTCGACGAAGGCGAGAGCGACCTCGGCGCCCGCGTCGTCCCGCAGGTGCACGTAGCGGTGGGCGTCCTTCGCCTCCATGGGCTGCGAGAAATGGATGTAGAAGCGCAGCAGGTTCTCCGGGAGCGCGTCTGCCGAGGGGAAGACGGCGAGGACGCGGGGCGGCCGGCCGGAGGGAGCGGCGACGTCGAAGCGACGCTCGAGGACCGTCCCGCCGAAGACGGCCCGCGCGGTGTAGCTCACGCCCGACACGAAGGGGAAGCGGGGACGGAACCGGAGGCCGTCCTCCTCCAGCGTGTAGGAGCCGGCGATCGCGGGCTTGTCGGGAGCCGGATCCCCGGTGAAAACGGAAAGGGCGGCCGGGTATGCCTCAGGGCCGGCCTCGAGGAGCTGCGCGTGCTCGTCGGGAGAGAGGCCGAGGAAGCCGACGGACTGCGGTGGCTCGGTCGAGACGACGAGATGCAGCTCCCCCTCGCTCGCCGCCGGGACGACGACCAGCAGGAGGGCGGCCAGCCAGGCCGTGGCTAGAACCGGCGGACGGACATCGGCGAGAGGTCGAGCTGCCCGCTCATGATCCGCTGGAGGGCGAGCACGTAGCCGTCGCCGAAGTTGTCGAGCTGCTGGATGCCCGTCCCCGAGCGCGACTCGAAGCGGACGCCGGCCGTGTAGGTGGGCGGCTTGGACGTGATCTCGCCCTCGAAGGCCTCGACGTCCTTCGGGTCCACGACCATCAGGGGAAGGTTGCTGTTCGCGATCACGAGCTTCTCGCGTCCCTCGTTCTTCACGAGGACCATGTCCAGCGGGTAGTTGCCCGAGCCGAACTCGCCGATGGTGCGGCCGCGCACGTGCTTCTTGTCCTGCAGCGCGTCCACCGGGAAGGTGACGAGGGGCGTGCAGAGGTAGGCGGCGAGCAGGTAGTTCTTCCCCTTGAGCGGATAGGCCACGAAGGCGCGCACCGGCGCTTCCGTCTCGTACTTGCCGTGAGCGCCGTGGTAGTTCTCGATCGTGGTCGCGGCCACCGGCCCGTCGAAGGGGTACTTCACGTGCCACATCGTGGCCGCGAACTCCTCGTTCGACAGGCCCGCCACCCACAGCTCGCCCGCGGAGTAGGAGAGCGCGGTGATCGTCTCCGTGCGCTGCGAGACGCCCTCCTTCCAGACGTGCTTCTTGGCCGCGTCCACGGGATTGGGCAGGTCCACACGGGCGTAGCGAACGGAGGCGAGGTCCACGACGTTGAACCGGCCCTCGCCGTCGACCTTGACGAGAGCCGTGGCGTCCGCGATGTCGTTGGGGAGGTTCCAGCGATTGGAGAGGGCGGCGCGCCCTCGCGAGACCGCGAGGTACACGTTCTTGGACGTGGGGTTCACCGCGAGGTCGTGGACGAGCACGTCGGCGGGCGTCGCTCCCAGGAGCGCGGCCAGCTTGCCCTCGACGTCCGTGACGTCCTTGGGATCCTTCACCTCTCGGGGCGTCCTGTCGCCGAGGTCGAGCGCGAAGACGGCGCCGCCCTTGCCGTCGCCGACGAAGAGGACGCCCTCCGGCCCGAAGGCGAGCGCGCTCATGGAGCGGAGGTCGGGCTTGCCGGTGCGGAAGGCGTCGGCGGGCTCGGCGGAAGAGGCGAGAAGGACGAGGAGGAACAACGGAAGGACGGAGCGTTGCATGTAGACCTCCAACTCTCGCGCGAGCCGGCGCGGAGACGATCGGAATTCTAGAGCCGGCTCGCGCGAGGGCGTTGCAAAACCATGCAAAAGCGCCCTCGTTTGCCGCCCGTGCGGCTGCTTGCTAGACTGCCCGTTTTCGGAGGGACGCCGGTGATCCGCTCCTACAAGGGCATCTGGCCGAAGCTGGGCGAGCGCGCCTACGTGGACCCTTCCGCGCAGGTGATCGGCGACGTTCAAATCGGCGATCACGCCAGCGTCTGGATGAACGCCGTGCTGCGCGGCGACGTGAACGCGATCCGGATCGGCGCCCACACGAACGTCCAGGACAACTGCGTCGTCCACGTGACGGCCGAGCACCCCACCGTCCTCGACCATCACGTCACGATCGGCCACTCCGTCACCCTCCACGGGTGCACGATCGGCCCGCACTGCCTGGTGGGCATCGGGGCGATCGTCCTGAACGGCGTCGAGGTCGGCGAGGAATCGATCGTGGCCGCGGGCTCGCTCGTCCCGGAGGGAATGAAGATTCCGCCTCGGAGCCTGGTCATGGGCTTTCCCGGCAAGGTCCGCCGCGACGTGACGGAGGCGGAGCGCGCCCACATCCGCGAGCTCGCGGCGAGCTACGTGGAGTACAAGGAGACGTACCTCCGCGAACCCGCCGCCCCGCGATGACGATCAAGGCGATCGCGGGTACGCGGGACATCCTGCCCGAGGAGATCCCGGCGTGGCGGCGGATCGAGGAGGCGGCGCACCGCCTCTTCCCGCGCTACGGGTACCGCGAGATCCGCACGCCCGTCTTCGAGGAGACCGAGCTCTTCGCCCGCGGCATCGGGGCCGAGACGGACGTCGTGGCCAAGGAGATGTACACGTTCGACGACCGCGACGGCTCGTCGCTGACGCTGCGGCCGGAGGCCACGGCGGGGATCGTCCGCGCGGTGATCGAGAACCACCTGTTCCAGAGCGACCCGGCGCTGAAGGTCTACGCGATGGGCCCGATGTTCCGCCGCGAGCGTCCGCAGAAGGGACGCTACCGCCAGTTCCACCAGGTGGACCTCGAGGCTTTCGGCCTCGCCAGCCCGCAGGTGGACGCGGAGGTCATCGAGGTCGCGGTGGCGTTCCTGGAGGCGTGCGGCATCGCGGAGTACGAGGTGGTGCTGAACTCGGTAGGCGATGCGGCTTGCCGTCCCGCGTACGTGGAGACGCTCCGCAAGGCGCTACGCGAAAAACTCTCCCGGCTCGGGCCCGACAGCCAGCGGCGGACGGAGACGAACCCGCTTCGGGTGCTGGACTCCAAGGCTCCGGAGGAGCAGGAGGTGATCGCCGGGCTGCCGCGCATCCTCGAGCATCTCTGCGAGCCGTGCCGCGAGCACTTCGCGGAGGTCCGCCGGCAGCTCGACCTCCTCGGGATCCCCTATCGCGTGGACCATCGTCTCGTCCGCGGCCTCGACTACTACACGCGCACGACCTTCGAGGTCACGAGCGGTGCGCTGGGCGCGCAAAACAGCCTGCTCGGCGGCGGCCGGTACGACGGGCTCGTGAAGGACCTCGGCGGGCCGGACCTCACGGGGATCGGCTTCGCCGCGGGGATGGAGCGCATCGTGCTCGCCATGCCGGAAGGAAAGGCGGAGCGCCGTGCCGACGTCTTCCTGCTTCCCCTGGCGGCCGCGGCCATCGACGAGACCCTGCGCCTTCAGCGGGCGCTGCGGCAGGCGGGTCTGCGGGTGCTGCTCGATCCAGAGGGGCGCAGCTTCAAGTCGCGCATGAAGCTCGCGGACAAGCTGGGCGCGCGCTACGTGGCCATTCGCGGTGAGGAGGAGATGAAGAAGGGCGTGTGGACGGTCCGAGACATGGCAGGCTCCGCGCAGGAGGACGTGCCGGAAGCGCGCGTCCTCGCGCACCTCGAGGAGAAGCTCCGTGGCTGAGGCGCTGGGCGACCTCTCGCGGACGCACTACTGCGGCGCGCTCCGCGAGGAGCACGTGGGCAAGACCGTCACGCTCATGGGCTGGGCGGCGACGCGTCGCGACCTCGGAGGCGTCGTCTTCATCGACCTCCGCGACCGCGAGGGGCTCTGCCAGGTCGTGGCCCGCCCCGAGGTCTCGAAGGAGGCCCACGCCGCCGCCGACCGCGTGCGCAGCGAGTACGTGGTGGCGGTGGTGGGGGAGGTGGCGCGCCGATCCGACGACACCGTGAACCCGAAGCTCCTGACGGGAGCCGTCGAGGTCCTCGCCCGCGAGATCCGCGTCCTGGCGGAGGCGAAGACCCCGCCCTTCCCGATCGAGGACGAGGTCCAGGCCTCGGAGGACCTGCGGCTCAAGTACCGCTACCTCGACCTGCGACGGCCTCGGATGCACGCGAACTTCCGCCTGCGCCACAAGGTGACGATGGAAGTCCGGCGGTACATGGACGAGCAGGGGTTCTACGAGATCGAGACCCCGATGCTCACCAAGTCCACTCCGGAGGGAGCGCGCGACTACCTCGTGCCCTCGCGCGTCCACCACGGGCAGTTCTACGCGCTGCCGCAGTCGCCCCAGATCTTCAAGCAGATCCTGATGATCTCGGGGATGGACAAGTACTTCCAGATCGTGCGCTGCTTCCGCGACGAGGACCTGCGCGCCGACCGCCAGCCCGAGTTCACGCAGGTGGACGTCGAGATGTCGTTCCCGCGCATGGAGACGATCTTCGAGCTCATCGAGCCGCTGTTCATGCGACTGATGCGCCTCGTCGGTGTCGAGGTCCCGCGGCCGTTCCCGCGTCTGACCTACGACGAGGTGATGCTCAAGTACGGCTCGGACAAGCCCGACCTTCGCTTCGGCCTGCCCATCGCCGACGTGACCGAGGAGATGGCGACGCTGGGGCTCGACACCTTCCCGGGCCTCGTCGCCGAGGGGGCGAGGGCGCGCGCGATCGCGCTGCCCGCCTCCGCCGGTGTCTCGGGCACGCGCCTGCGGAAGATCAACGAGGAGACCTGGCTCGCCCGCATCGTCCCCGACGCGCGCGGCGCGAAGCGGAACCTCTTCACGCTCAAGGCCACCGACGAGGCCATCGGCAACCTCGGGAAGAAGGGAGCGAGCGAGAGCATCGCGCGCCGCCTGCTCGAGAAGGCGGGGGCGCAGAAGGACGACACCGTGCTCGTGGGCGTCGACCAGCGGGACCCGGTGGCGATGGCCATGGGAATCCTGCGGCTGGAGATGGGCCGCGAGCTGAAGCTCGTGGACACCGCCGCCCAACGCTTCCTCTGGGTCACTGGCTTCCCGCTCATGGAGTACGACGCGCACGCGCGCCGCTACGTGAGCCTGCACCACCCGTTCACGTCGCCGGTCGACGAGGATCTCCCGCTGCTCGACACCGATCCGGGAAAGGTGAAGGCCAAGGC
>JBKPBQ010000582.1:0-12648 GCA_046726955.1 Acidobacteriota bacterium | reverse complement strand
GGCTACGAGCGGGCGCCGGAGGCGGTCGCGCTCTGGAAGCAGCTGCTCGCCGTCCTTCCCCGCAAGTCTCTCCGCTCCGCGTGGGAGAGCGCCGCCCTCACCGGCCATTCCGACCAGGTCACGTCTTTCGCCTTCGCGTCTTCCGGCCGTCTCTACTCGGCCTCGATGGACGGCACCGTGCGCGCGTGGACTGCGGGGAGCGAGGACGTGCAGGTGCTGCGCGGCCACGACAAGGTCGTGGCCACGGTGGCGGCATCCCCCGATGGCCGCCGTCTGCTCTCCGGGGGCTGGGACAACGTCGCCTGCGTGTGGGACCTCGCGCGGGGTGAGCCTCGCGTCCGCTTCACGGACCACTCGGAGTACGTCACCTGCGCCGCCTGGATCCCCGGGCGCGGGTTCGCGCTCACCGGCAGCTCGGACCACACGGTGCGCCTCTGGGATCCCGCGAACGGCCGGGGGCTGAGCGTGCTGGAAGGCCACGCCTCGGCGGTGAGCGGGCTCGCCGTGAGCCCGGACGGGCGCTTCGCGGCGAGCGGGAGCTGGGACGGCACGGTGCAGGCGTGGGATCTCGAGTCGGGTACGGCGGCCGTCGTGCTCGGCGGCGAGCACGGGCCCGTCTCCGCGATCGCGGTGGGACCGGACGCGCGGCAGGTGGCCTCCGGCCACCAGGACGGAACGATCCGGCTCTGGGACCTCAAGCATCGCACCTGCCGGACCCTGTCCTCGCACGCGAGCGAGATCGGCGGGCTCGCCTTCTGCCCGGACGGCCGCTATCTCCTTTCCGCGGGAAAGGACAAGACAGTCGTGCTCTGGGACCTGACGAGCGACAAGAGCGTGCGCTCCTTCGCCCACACCGTCCCCGTGAACGCGGTGGCGGTGGGGGCGGACGGCTGCACCTTCTACACCGGAGGCGCGGACGGCGTCGTGCGCGTGTTCGAGCTGGACTGGGAGCCCGACGACCGCGTGCTGCCGGAGTGGGACGAGCGTGTGCGGGCCTTCCTCGAGGTCTTCCTCGCTCTCCGCTCGCCGAGAGCCCCTGCCGCGCTCACCGCGGCCGAGACGGACGCCCTTCTCGCGGACCTGCGGCTGCGGGGATTCGGGTGGCTGTCGCGGGAGCGCGTCGCGCGCCGGCTCGAGCCGATGGTGGCAAGGCGGACGAGCTTCTGGGACGAGGTCCTGCGCTCGCGGCCGAAGGAGCCCGCGCCTGCGCCGCGCACCCTCCAGGCGCGGCCCCGCTTCCGGTGGGAATACCTCGGCATCGCGGGGGTCGTCCTCCTCTTCGTGATCGGCGTCTCCGCGTGGCTGCCGCGGGGCTTCTTCCACGCGACCTACAACGGATACTCCGTGAAGCTCGTGCGCGACGCCACGCGTCCCGCCGACCTCAAGGGCTACGTCGGGAACTGCTCCGAGCAGCCGATCGGCGCCTGGACGGCCGCCGCGGCGAACGACGCGTACGTTCTCGGCGGCTCGCCTCCCCAGCCCGAGATGGCGATCGATTGTCTCGCCCGGCTGCATCCCGCCGGAGCCGTAGCGCCCTTCTTCCAGGCCCTCGCCGCCGCGGCCCCCCCCGAGCCCAGGAAGGCCGAGGGGCGGCGGCAGCGGCAGGTGGCCCTCGTCCTCGCCCTGGCCGCGGACGCGGTCGAGGACGTCTGTCGCGCCGCCACGGACGCGCGTTCCCCGGAGGCGCGGCTCGTCGCCCTGCGGTCGCTGGGCCTGCTCCACGCGGCCCGCGCGCAGCAGTGCTTCCTGGAGGCGACGCAGCACGGCGATCCAGGGGTCCGGGTCTCGGCGGCGGGGAGCCTCGGTGTGCTCGCCATCAAGAGCCGGGTGCCCGCGCCCGACCTCTACGTGGTGGTCTCGCGGCTGGCCGGCGACTCCGATCCCGCCGTGCGCGCGGCCGCGGCCCAGGCGCTCCTCCTCTTCGACGCGCGCAACGCGCGCAAGCGGCTCACGTCCTTCGCCGGGGACAGCGATCCGGCGGTGCGCGCGGCGGCGGACCAGAGCCTCGGGGAGCTCGAGTCGCTGCGCAAGATAGAGGGAGCCCTGCAGCTCGGCCAGTGAGCGCGCATCACCCCGTCTTCCGGAGACCCGCCTGCTGGCGGTAGCATTACGGGCTCGCGAGGTAATCGATGTCCGAGACGGCGACGGCCCACCGCAGCCTTCCCCTGACCGACCTCTCCGAGGACGAGAGGCTCTTCCGCGACCAGGTCCGCCAGTTCGCGGACGAGCGCATTCGCCCCCACGTCTCGAAGATGGACGCGGAGGCGAAGATGCCCCGCTCGCTCGTGGACGAGCTCTTCGAGCTCGGGATCATGGGCATCGAGATCCCGGAGAAGCACGGCGGGGCGGAGGCGACGTTCTTCATGTCGATCCTCGTCGTGGAGGAGCTCGCGCGCGTGGACGCCTCGGTGGCGGTGCTCGTGGACGTCCAGAACACGCTCGTCAACAACGCGCTCCTGCGCTGGGGGACCGAGGACCAGAAAGCCCGTTACCTGCCGAAGCTCGCGTCGCGCTCCGTGGGCGCCTACGCGCTCTCCGAGGCGGGCTCCGGCTCCGACGCGTTCGCCCTCTCGTGCCGAGCCCTCGACAAGGGCGACCACTACGAGCTCACCGGCCGCAAGCTCTGGATCACGAACGCCGCGGAGGCCGACCTCTTCATCGTGATGGCGACGCTCGATCCGGCCCAGGGCTACAAGGGCATCACGACGTTCCTCGTCGAGCGGTCCCTTCCCGGGTTCGACGTGGGCAAGAAGGAGGACAAGCTCGGCATCCGCGCCTCGTCCACCTGCGAGCTCATCCTGGAGGGCTGCCGCGTTCCCAAGGACAACGTGCTCGGACAGGCGGGCAAGGGCTACAAGATCGCGATCGAGACCCTGAACGAAGGCCGCATCGGGATCGGCGCCCAGATGGTCGGCGTCGCGCAGGGTGCTTTCGACTGCGCGCTCCGGTACGCGCAAGAGCGCCAGCAGTTCGGCAAGCCCATCGGCGAGTTCCAGGCCGTGCAGTTCCAGCTCGCCGAGCTCGCCACGGAGATCGAGGCGGCGCGCCTGCTCACCTACAACGCGGCGCGCCTGCGGGACACGGGCGCTTCCTTCGTGAAGGAGGCGGCGATGGCCAAGCTCTTCGCCTCGCGCGTCGCCGAGCACGTGGCGAGCAAGGCCATCGAGGTCTACGGCGGCTACGGCTTCACGCGCGAGTATCCCGTGGAGAAGTACTTCCGCGACCAGAAGGTCGGCCAGATCTACGAGGGCACGACGAACATGCAGCTCCTGGTGATCGCCAAGCAGATCATGGGGAAGATGTGACGGACCTCCTCGCTCTCTCCGCCGTGGAGCTGCTCGACCGCTTCGCGTCCTCGGACCCCACGCCGGGCGGCGGCTCGGCCGCGGCCCTCGCGGGAGCGACGGGCTCGGCGCTCGTCCTCATGGTGACGGGGATGCCCAAGACGAAGACGGGCGCGCCCGAGGAGCGGGCCCGGCTGGAGGCCGCGCAGGGATGGGCGCGCGAGGCGGGAGCGAGGCTGCGCGCTCTCGTGGCCGAGGACAGCCGCGCCTACGACGCCGTGGTCGCGGCCTACAAGCTGCCCAAGGCCACGGACGCGGAGAAGGCTGCGCGCAAGCAGGCGGTGGCGGAGGCGATGGCCCGCGCCACCGACGTCCCCCTGCAGACGGCCGAGGCCTGCCTCGTCGTCCTCAAGGCCGCCCAGGAGGCGGCCGACAACGGCAACCCCAACGCGCTCTCCGACGCGCGCACCGCGGGGGCGCTCGCCTGGGCCGGGCTCGTCGGCGCCGCCGAGAACGTCCGCATCAACTCGTCCTCGCAGGGCGATGCCGGCCAGCTCGCGCTCGAGAAGGTCGAGGCGGCCATCGGCGAAGGCCGCACGCGGGCGGGGGCGCTCGGCGCCGCCTGAGCGGCGCCGCTCACCTCACACGAGCGGCTGGTCGGCCTGGAAGTCGAACTTGAAGACTTTTTTCCACCCGGGAAGGATCTTGGTCTCGCGCTCGTAGGAGAGGTTGATCCTTCGGCTCGTGTCGGTGGTGCTGACCCGAAAGTTCTTGGAGCCGATCCACTGGTCCATGCGCCGCTCGCGGACCTCCTTCATGAGCATCTCGGTGATGCGCTCGTCCGTGGGCGCCCGGTACTTGGGGGTGCGGGCGATCTCGTTGACCTTGTCCACCAGCGAGTAGTGGTCCATATAGACGGGGGCGACGTTCCACGCCGCCAAGCCGAACGCGATCACGACCCCGAGGAAGACGAGAGTGCTCGCCTGTCCTTCGCCCCGCTCGTTCCCTCGTCGCATGTCTCTCCTCTCCCTCAGCGGATCACGTGAAAGAAGCGATCCCAGCGCGTGCGCTCGCGAAAGTGAAGGATCAGGTTGCCGATGTCCTTCAGCCAGTCCCCGACGTTGGTGCGTTGGTACTCGTCCTTGCTCGCGTCGAGCGACCAGTAGACGAGGAGCGCCCGGCCCTTGACTTGATCGATCGGCAGATAGCCCCAGTACCGGCTGTCGCGGCTGTTGTCGCGGTTGTCGCCCATGACGAAGAGCTGGCCCGCGGGGACGACCTCGGGTCCCCAGTTGTCGCGCTGGCCCTCGCCCCGAAACCCGTACTCG
The DNA here is from genome assembly GCA_046726955.1 of Acidobacteriota bacterium. Lineage (GTDB taxonomy): Bacteria > Acidobacteriota > Vicinamibacteria > Fen-336 > Fen-336 > CAVPGH01. Next base: position 8,036 of record JBKPBQ010000582.1, on the reverse strand, counting down.
GGGTCGTCGTGCCGGAGCGGGGTGTCGATGAAGTGCGCGTATTCGCTCTCCTCGAGAGGCTGGTCGTCGATGTAGACCTTCTTGTCGCGGATCTCCACCTTCTCGCCGGGAAGGCCGATGACCCGCTTGATGAAATCGCGGCTCGGGTCCTCCGGGAACTTGAAGACCACCACGTGCCCCCGCCGGATCTGCTTCTTCCCGAAGAGAGCGTCCTCGAGGGGCCCGAACGAGGGCGAGTAGACGAGCTTGTTGACGAGCAAGTGGTCCCCGATGAGGAGGTTGGGGATCATCGAGCCCGTGGGGATCTTGAAGGCCTGGACGGCGAAGGTACGGATGAAGAGGGCGAGGATGACCGCGACCACGACCGACTCGAGGTACTCCCGTGCCACCGACTTGCGGTACGGGGGAGGCCCTTCCGGCTCGCTCATCCCCCGCATTCTAACAAAATTCCGGGGCTCGGCCCCGGACGCCGTCCGGCCCTAGGAAGCCAGGCCCTTCATCACTCCGCCGAGCATGTCCTCGAGCGTGGTCGTCTGTGGCACCTTCCCCTGGGGGGTGAGGCCGTTGACGAGCACGGGGAGGAGGCTCGCCAGGACCGATCCCGCCTCGTGGGTGGGCACCCCCCCGGCCTTGCCGACCTGGCTCATCATGTCGGGTCCCAGCACGTCCGAGAGCTGCCCGGGGGAGATCGGCTGGTTCGTCCCGGTGCCGATCCAGGAGGACATCACGTCGCCCATGCCCCCCTTCTGGAACGCGTTGACGAGCCCGTCGAGTCCGCTCGTTCCGCCCACCGAGCCCTGCTTCGTGCTCAGCATGCTCACCGCCGCCGCCACGAGCTGGGGGTTCTTCTTGATGATGTCGCAGATGCTGCCGCCCTGTGCCATCAGGTCGTCGAGGAGTGCCATCGTCCGGCTCCTTCTTGCGAGATCGCCTGCGCGCCGCTTCGATCCGTATCGAAAGGTAGCGCGACTCTACGCCGCAGCCGCGGTCGTGTAAATAGGATCCGCGTCAGTCGTCGACGCGCAGCACGGCGAGGAAGGCCTCCTGCGGGATGTCCACGGTGCCCACTCGCTTCATCCGCTTCTTTCCTTCCTTCTGCTTCTCGAGGAGCTTCCTCTTCCGCGTGATGTCGCCGCCGTAGCACTTCGCGAGGACGTTCTTGCGGAGCGGCTTCACCGTCTCCCGGGCGATCACCCGCGAGCCGATCGCGGCCTGGATCGCCACCTCGAACATCTGGCGGGGGATCATCTTCCGCATCTTCTCCACGAGCGACTTGCCTCGCGGGTACGCGGTCTCCTTGTGGACGATGAGGGAGAGCGCGTCTACGGGATCGCCGTTCACGAGCACGTCGAGCTTGACGAGGGGAGAGACCCAGTAGCCGGTGAACTCGTAGTCGAGCGACGCGTAGCCCTTGGAGGCGGACTTCAGCCGGTCGTAGAAGTCGAGGAGGATCTCGTTGAGCGGCAGCTCGTACGTGATCATCACGCGGGTGGGCGTGATGTAGGTGAGGCCCTTCTGCACGCCCCGCTTCTCCTGGCACAGCTTCAGGATCGCCCCCACGTACTCCTCGCCGGTGAGGATGGTGGCGGTGATGATCGGCTCCTCGATCTCCTCGATGGACGCGGGGTCGGGCAGCCGCGCGGGGGAGTCCACCTCGACGACGTCGCCGTTCGTCTTGAGCACGCGGTAGCGCACGGAGGGCGCGGTCACGAGGAGCTCGAGGTTGAACTCGCGCTCCAGCCGCTCCTCCACGATCTCCATGTGCAGGAGGCCGAGGAAGCCGCAGCGGAAGCCGAAGCCGAGCGCGGTCGAGGTCTCCGGCTCGTAGAAGAAGGACGAGTCGTTGAGGCGCAGCTTCTCGAGGGCTTCCCGCAGCTCCGCGTACTGGTCGGCGTCCACGGGGTAGAGCCCCGCGAACACCATCGGCTTCACCTCCTTGAAGCCCGGCAGGGGCTCGGGAGCGGGCCGCCGGTCGTCGGTGAGCGTGTCTCCGATCTTCGTTTCGGAGACCTTCTTGATGCCCGCGATCACGAAGCCCACCTCTCCCGCGGAGAGCGAGTCCACCGGGACGGGCTTGGGGGTGAAGACGCCCACCTGCTCCACCTCGTAGGCGCCCCCCGAGGCCATGAGCCGGACCTTCATCCGCGGCTCGAGCTTCCCGTCCACCACGTGGACGAGGATCACGACCCCCCGGTACTGGTCGAACCACGAGTCGAAGACGAGCCCGCGGAGCGGACCCTCGGCGTCGCCGGCGGGGGGAGGGATGCGGGTCACGATCGCCTCGAGGACCTCGTCGATGCCGATCCCCTGCTTGGCGGAGGCCAGGATCGCCCCGGAGGCGTCGATGCCGATGACGTGCTCGATCTGCTCCTTCGCCTTCTCGGGCTCCGCCCCCGGCAGGTCGATCTTGTTCAGGATGGGGATGATCTCGAGGCCGGCGTCCGCGGCGAGGTGGGCGTTGGCGAGAGTCTGGGCCTCGACCCCCTGGCTCGCGTCCACCACGAGGAGCGCGCCCTGGCAGGCGGCGAGGCTGCGCGAGACCTCGTAGGAGAAGTCCACGTGGCCGGGGGTGTCGATGAGGTTCAGGATGTAATCCTGCCCGTCATTCGCCTTGTACTCGAGCCTCACGGAGTGCTGCTTGATCGTGATCCCGCGCTCCCGCTCGAGGTCCATCGAGTCCAGGAACTGCTCGGTCATCTCGCGCTGGCTCAAGGCTCCGGTGCGCTCGAGCAGGCGGTCGGAGAGGGTCGTCTTGCCGTGGTCGATGTGCGCGATGATCGAGAAGTTGCGGATGTTCTTCATGGGGGGCCAGGAGGCGCAGGGGTCGCCCGGCCCAACACGTCATTTTACTGCGGGTTGTCCTGCGGCCGCCCCACCACCACGACGTCGAGGCGCGGCTGGCCGAAGAAGAGGCCCCGTCCCTTCTCGTCGAGCCGCCAGGCCGCGTTGTAGCGGAGCAACCGATCGGCGAGCGCGCGCACGGGTTCGTCGGCCCGGGTCTTGAGGTCCTCCGCGTCGGGACAGGCGACGAGCAGCCCCACCCTCCCGTTCAGGAACGCCATGTAGAACTCGTCCTCCTCTTCGCCGGCGGGAGCGCTCCAGTCCGCGAACACGTCCTCCATCTCGCCGCCGGACGCGAGCCCGGCGGGGATCTTGAAGAGCGCTTCCGTCCGCTGCTCGAGGTAGCGACGCAGCACCCAGTGGCCCGTCGTCTCCGGCTCCGTGCTCTCGAAGAGGATCGACCGGGGATCGAAGACGATGGCGTATCGGCCGCGACCGAGCACGCGAATCGAGTCGAGGAGGTCCCGGATGTCCGCGGCGAGGCGCTCGTTGGACTCGAAGATCACTTGCCCCCTCCAGGGGGCGTGCCCCCTCCGGGGGGCCCGGGGGGTCGCGCGCCGCCGCCGGCGTCGGCCGCGGCGAGCATCGCCACCCGGGCGGCTCCCACCACCCCGGCCTCGCCTCCCAGCTCCGCGAGTCGGAACGAGCAGTCCGCGAAGACCTGGGGCCAGGCGCGCGCCCGCGTCTCGCGGACGATCCGCTCGAGGAGGAAGTCCCCGGCCGCGGCCACCCCGCCCCCGATGACCACCCGCTCGAGATTCAGCGCGTTGAGCAGCCCGGCGATTGCCTGGCCCAGGGCGCGCGCGGTCTCGTCCACGACCTCGAGCGCTACCGCATCGCCCGCCCGCGCCGCGTCCACGATCGTGGCCGGCTCCAGGGTGCGCCGGGCCAGGACCGACCCCGGGTGGCGGTGCACCGCGATCTCGGCCCGCCGCATCCAGCCGAAGCTTCCCACGATCGTCTCGAGGCACCCGCGCGAGCCGCAGCCGCAACGCTCGCCGTCGGGAGCGATGGGCATGTGGCCGACCTCGCCCGCGAAGCCGCTCTTGCCCGTCCAGAGCCGGCCGTCGAGGACGAAGGCGCTGCCGACGCCCGTCCCCAGCGTGAGGAAGAGGAGGTTCTGGACGCCGCGGCCGCCGCCTTTCCAGGCCTCGGCGAGACCGGCGGCCCGGGCGTCGTTCTCGATCACGACCGGCGTACCGAGACGTTCGGAGAGCGCCCCCGCGAGGTCCCGGTCGGCGAGCGCCGCGAGCGACGGCAGGTTCGGGACCGCCCGGACTCGACGGGTCCGCTGGTCCACGATGGCGGGAACCCCGACGCCCACCGCGGCGGGCGCGCCCCCGTCCGAGAGCCGCGCTACCGCTCGGGCGAGCTGGTCGAGGAGGCGGTCGGCCGAATCGCGCACGGTGGGCTCGTGGATCCTCGCGAGAACGCCGCCGTCCGCGGACACGCGGGCCCCCTTGAGGTTCGTCCCCCCGACGTCGAGCCCCACGTAAGTCACCGGAAACTCGGCTCCTCCGCCTCGATGCCGGCGACTATAGCGCGCCGCCGGCGGCGCGACCAGGCGGGTGGGATTCGGCTACTGGTTGAACGCTCGCGGGTAAGGTGCTAAAACGCTAGGCGCCGGGGTGCTGGGTCCGCGCGGCCGAGTTGGCGTCCTGTACGCCCGAATCGCGGCGGGCGCGGGGGGAGAGGCATGCTGAGGAAGATCCTGGCGGTGGACGATTCGGCCCTGATCCACCAGATGTACAAGCTCTTCCTCTCCCGATACAAGAACTGCAAGCTCGTCAGCGCCATGAACGGGCTCGAAGCCCTGGACAAGCTCGCCCAGGAAGAGGGCATCGACCTCATCCTCCTCGACATCAACATGCCGGTCATGAACGGGCTCGAGTTCCTGCAGCGCCTGCAGAAGGAGCCGGCCTACCAGGCGATACCCGTCATCATCATCTCGACCGAGGGCAAGGAAGAGGACACCATCCGCGGCCTGAAGATGGGCGCCAAGGGATACGTCAAGAAGCCCTTCCAGGCTTCGGAGCTGCACGGCCTCATCGAAAAGATCACCGCGGAGTGAGGCCTCTCGGTCCGGGCGGCGGGAAGTGACGCCGGGGCTGGGCCATGGACTTTGAGGTCTCCGCCGAGCTCGTCGGGATCTACCTCGAGGACGCGCGCTCCCATCTACACGTCCTCGACCAGGTCCTCCTGCGCCTCGAGCGCGAAGGCGTCAAGTCCGACGTCGTGGCCAGGGTCCTCGGTCCGCTCCACACGCTCAAGGGCAACAGCGGCATGATGGGCTTCGCCTCCATCAAGGAGTACGTCCACGTGCTCGAGGACGTGCTCGGCCACCTTCGCGACGGCAGCCTCGCCTCGTCGCCCGCCCTCTTCGATCGGCTGTTCACCGGCGCGAGCGCGCTCCGCGACGGGGTCGAGCGCGCGTGTGCGGCAGGCAAGGAGCAACGGGACCTCACTCCGGAGCGCAACCACCTGGCCGAGCTGGTCGGTCGCGGTCCGGAACCGACCGGTCAAGCCGGTCCTCCCCCGACCCGGTCCGCGGTCCCTGTACCCGCTCCGCCGGCCGTTCCGGCTCCCTCGAGGCCGGTCCCCGCCGTCCCGACTCCCTCGAGCCCCGTCGCGCCCGTTCCTGCCCCCTCGAACCAGGTCACGGCGACGGCCACTGCCTCCAAACCCGCCCCCGCCGTCCCCGCCGACATCGTCACCACCCGCTCGAACCTCGTGCGCGTGGACTTCGCCAAGCTCGACCACCTGCTGAACCTGGTGGGCGAGCTCATCGTTCAGCGGACGAAGCTCCAGGAAGCCGGCCGCTCCGCCGCCTTCGCCCTCGGCGAGGAAGGGGTGGTCCGCGAGCTGAACGACGCCGTCCACCAGCTCGCCGGCGTCTCCAAGCAGCTCCAGGAGACGATCATGGACATCCGGATGCTCCCCATCCGGAACGTCTTCGAGCGCTTCCCGCGGCTCGTGCGCGACATCGCCCGCCAGCAAGGCAAGCAGATCGACCTCATCGTGGAAGGCGAGGACACGCGGGTGGACAAGGCGATCATCGACGAGATCGGCGAGCCGCTCGTCCACATGATCCGCAACAGCATCGACCATGGCCTGGAGATGCCCGCCGAGCGCCGCTCCAAGGGCAAGTCGCCGGTGGGGACGATCCTGCTCTCGGCCGCCCAGGAGTCGAACCAGGTCGTGATCACGATCGCCGACGACGGGCGGGGCATCGACGCCGGCGCGGTGCGGAGGAAGGCGATCGCCCGCGGCCTCCTGCGCGAGGACGACATCCTCACCGACCGCGAGGTCATCCAGTTCATCTTCGCGGAGGGCTTCTCGACGGCGGCGTCCGTGACCGACCTTTCGGGCCGCGGCGTCGGCCTCGACGTGGTCCTGAAGTGCACGGAGAGGCTGAACGGCCTCATCGAGGCGGAGACGATGCCGGGGGCGGGGACGAAGTTCACGATCCAGCTCCCGCTCACGCTCGCCATCATCTCGGTGCTCATGGTCGAGGTGGGAGGCGAGACCTACGCCCTGCCCTCGGGCTCGGTCGTGGAGAGCCTGCGCTTCGACCGCGCCGACATCCTGAAGATGAACGGCCAGGACACGCTGCGCCTGCGCGACCGCCTGGTCCCCCTCGTGAACCTGGCCCGCCTCTTCGAGCTCCAGGAGAGAAAGGGGCACGACGCCTACGTGGTCGTAGTGGGCCGCGGCGAGAAGCGCGTGGGCCTGACCGTGGACCGCCTGCGCGGCCAGCAGCAGGTCGTGATCAAGGCGCTCGACTCCGTGGTGTCGGGGACGGCGTTCGGGGTGGCGGGAGCCACGATTCTCGGGGACGGCCGGGTGGTGCTGATCCTCGACGTCTCCTCGTTCTTCGGCGACCGCCGCGTCACCGCCGCGCGCGCGTCCTCACCGGCGGGGGTCTCCTGATGTACGCAGAGTATTACGGCCTCGCCGAGAAGGCCTTCGGCAAGACGCCGGACCCGCGTTTCCTCTTCCTGAACGAGGTCTACGAGGAGGCCCTGGAGCGGCTCCTCTACGCGGTGGAGGAGATGGAGCTCGCTCTCCTCACCGGGGAGGTGGGATCGGGCAAGACGCTGCTCACCCGCGCTCTCGTGGACCGGCTGGGCGACCGCTACGAGGTGGGGATGATCCTGAACCCGCGGCTCTCCCCCCGCCAGTTCCTGCGCACGACCGCCCGCGACCTGGGCATCGAGAACCCCTCCTTCCACACGAACGACGTCCTCGACCAGATCCACGAGCGGCTCCTCGCCCTCGACGAGAAGGGACGCGCGGCGGTCGTCATCGTGGACGAGGCCCACCTCATCCCGGGGAAACCCACCTTCGAGGAGATCCGGTTGCTCACGAACTTCCAGCTCGACGACCGCAACCTCATCACCGTCGTGCTCGTGGGCCAGCCCGAGCTGCGCGAGCGGCTGCGCCACCGGACCTACCGCGCGCTCACGCAGCGCCTCGGCGCGGAGTTCCACCTGACGCCGCTCACGTTCGAGGACGCCTGCGAGTACGTTCGGCACCGCCTGAAGGTCGCGGGGGCGACGCGCGAGCTCTTCGACGAGGAAGCGCTCGCCGTCCTCCACGTGGCCTCGGGAGGGACCCCGCGCGTGCTGAACCACCTGGCGAGCCAGGCCCTGATCGAGGGGATGGCTCGCGGCGTCGGGCGCGTGAACGCGGCGATCGCCCAGGCCGCCATGGCCGACCGCGACCTCGCGGCGGGTCCGCGGGTGCGCGATTCGGAGCCCGGGCCGCGGCCCGCGCGCGCCTCGTCCCTCGCCGGCGTCTCGCGGCGCCCGAGCGGGATCGCGAGCCGGTAGGCCGCATGGGGAGGATGGCCGACGCCCGAAAGCGCGCCCGCCAGGGGAAGGGCTTCTCCCCTCCCTCCGAGCCGCCCGCGGAGCCGCTCGCCGAGGAGCCGACGCCGGAGGCCGCCCCTCCCGAGCCGCCGAGTCCCGCCGTCTCGTCGTTCGTGATCGCCGACGAGGGGACGACTCCAGTGACGGCGCCGCTCGCGGGATCCGCGGCGCCCGCGGCGCGGATCGCTCTTCCCGCGTCCGGCCTCGCCGCGGACATCCTGGCGCAGGTGGACGCGGCCGCGCTCGCACCGGCGGCGCCCGCGGTCCCCGCGCCGATCGTGATCGCCGAGGAGCCGGCGCCCGCGGCCGCGCCCGCGGCCAGCC
>JBKPBQ010000581.1:0-25365 GCA_046726955.1 Acidobacteriota bacterium | reverse complement strand
CGAAACCTACGCTTACGGTCGGCAAGGCGGGCACCGGTGCGGGCACCGTGACCTCCGCTCCCGCGGGGATCAGCTGCGGCTCCGACTGCTCGCAGAGCTACAGCTCGGGAACCCTGGTAACCCTCAGCCCGTCCGCGTCGTCCGGCTCGTCCTTCTACCGATGGACCGGGGCCTGCTACGGGAGCGGGCCGTGCCGGGTCACGATGGCCGCGGCCAAGTGGGTCACTGCCACCTTCAACAAGGTCGCGGCCGGTTCCTCGACCGCCGCGGCCGACAGCTCGAAGGCAGGAGACGGACCCGGAGGATCCAGCGTCACGCCGCCGCCGCCCGGTGACTTCGACGGCGATGGGAAGCCGGACCTGCTCTGGCACAACCAGAGAACGGGTCAGCTCAAGAGCTGGCTGCTCGACCGCGGTGCGATGAAGGCCGACCCCGACATCACGCCGGACGGTCCCGCCGACCCCAGCTGGCAGGTCCGCGGCGTGGCGGATTTCGACGGCGACGGCCACAGCGACATCCTCTGGCAGAACCTGAAGACGGGCGATCTCCGCGTGTGGCTCATGAACCAGATCTCCCGCGTCGACGACGTCGCGGTGTCGCGCGCGCGCCTGGGCCTCGGCTGGCAGATCGCGGGTGTCGCCGACCTCGACGGTGACGGGAAGGCCGACATCCTCTGGCACGACCCGCAGCGCGGAGCTCTCCACGCGTGGCTGATGGACGGCGCGACGGTCCTCCGCGGCACCCGCATCGCAGTCGGGACCAACACCGAAGCGGGCTGGCGGATCGAGGGCCTCGCGGACTTCGACGGCGATGGAGGGGCCGACATCCTCTGGCGCCATCCGCGGACCGGCGAGTTGCAGGTCTGGTTCATGAAGGGAACCAAGGTGGCCGGCAGGAGCGCTCTGCTCGCCCCGCGCGTCGTCGACCCGCGCTGGCAGGTCGCGCGAGTGGCGGACCTCGACGGAGACGGCCAGACGGACATCCTCTGGCACGACCGCATCACCGGTGATCTTCTCGTCTGGTACATGAACGGCATCACGATGACGAGACGCGCCCCGCTCGATCCGAGGCAGTTCCCCGACACGGGCTGGACGCTGGTGCCGGAAGCCGCGGCCGGCGACGCACCCGCCGTGGACGGGTCCCGCGTCGAGCGGTGACGGGCAAAGCGTAGGTCTGAGCCGTGAAGCCGGGGGCGACGTCGCCCCCGGCTGTCGCACGTGATCTTCGTCACAACGTGCGGTGGCTCACAGGCTAAACGGAAAAGAAGAGTAGTCTCTGCGCCGTGACGGGGGGCGAAAGCCTCCCCGATCGCCAGCCGATCGCCGGTTTCTGTTCGTCCCTGCCCGCCCCTGGGCAGTGGGAGCCGCGGCGGAGCGGCGCACCCGACAGTACGAAGAATTCGCGAGGGCCCCCTCCATGCCCTTTCGTCCATCCGGTCTCGTCCGTCTCATTCGCCGTACCGCTATCTTATTGACCGGCCTCGTGCTCGCCCCTGTGGTCGGGCACGCGGCAACCGTCTTCGTCGACGGAAGAATTTCCGCGGCGAGCTGCACCACCTACTCTCCCGCCACCCGGTCGTGCTCGGGGGGCTCCGCCCTCGCCTACCGCACGCTCACCAGCGCCGCGGACAGGGCAGTCCCGGGCGACACCGTCTATGTCCGCGCTGGAACGTTCGGCGGGTGGCTCGCTCCCGCCCGCTCCGGCACCGCCTCGGCACCGATTACGTACGCCGCCTACGGGAGCGAGAAGCCCGTTCTCAACGGCGGTCCCAACCCCGCGCTGCAGCTCATCCAGCGCTCCTACATCGTCATCGACGGCCTGACCATCACCAACGTGGGCGGCTGGGGACGCCTCGAGAACGCGACCCACAACACCATCCGCAACTGCACCTTCTCCGTCGCCAAGATCCTCGGGACTTCCGGCGGCCTCAAGCTCGTCAAGTCCACCTACAACACGATCCTCAACAACACCTTCACCAACGGCAACGACGACATCGTGATCCAGGAGTCCGATCGAAACGTCGTCCAGGGCAACACGATCAAGATCGGGCGGCACTCGCTGCTCAGCCTGCGCTGCGGGAACTACAACGTCGTGCGCGGCAACACGTTCTCGAATCCCTACCAGAAGAACCTCGAGATCTACGACTGCGAGGGGACGTCCGACGCTCCCATCAAGCTCAACGCCACCAAGCGGAACCTCGTCGAGAGCAACCTCATCGCCAACACCGAGGACTCCGGGAACAGCCACGACTCCAACGGGATCCAGTTCGCCGGCCAGCAGGGCATCGTCCGCCGCAACGTCTTCCGCGACGACCGCGGAGGCGGGATCAACTTCCAGTACTACGCCAACGAGTCGCTCTACAACAACCGCAACCGCGTCTACAACAACACGTTCTACAACAACCGCTGCTTCGGAATCGTCGGCGAGAGGGGCAATTCGACCACCTACTTCGACAACCGCGCGCGCAACAACATCCTCTACAAGAACACCTCCTGCGCCGGCGCGGCCGCCCAGGCCTCGATCGCCAATGCCTCGCTCGTCATCCTCACCGACAACGCCGCCCTGACCACGAGCCCCGGCTTCGTGAACGAGGCGGTGCGCGACCTGCATCTCGCGGCGGGCAGCCCGATGATCGACGCCGCGGCGTTCCTCACCACGACGAGCGCGGCGGGAAGCGGTACACAGATCACCGTCGGCGACGCGAGCTACTTCTTCGACGGCAACGGCATTCCCGGCGAGGTCGGCGACGAGATCCAGCTCCAGGGACAGACGGCCGTCGCGCGCGTCGTCGCCGTCGACCTCGTCGCGCGGCGGCTCACGCTCGACCAGCCGTTGTCCTGGGCGGCGGGGACGGGCGTCGCGCTCCAGTACAACGGAGCGGGGCCCGACATGGGCGCGTACGAGTCCTCGGGCGGCGGCGGCCCCACCCTGGTGCAGCTCGCGGTCGGGAAGTCGGGCAGCGGCACGGGCACCGTGAGCTCGTCTCCTGCCGGCATCAGCTGCGGTACGGACTGCTCGCAGAGCTACAGCACGGGAACGGTGGTCACGCTCAGCCAGTCCCCGGCGGCCGGATCGTCGTTCGCGGGATGGAGCGCCTGCACCGGGACGGGAGCCTGCCGCGTCACCATGAGCGCCGCGAGGTCGGTCATCGCCACCTTCACGCGCCCGGGCGGCGGCAGCTATGGCTTGACGATCGCGAAGTCGGGCAGGGGGACGGGCACCGTCACGTCCTCTCCGGCCGGCATCAGCTGCGGCTCGGACTGCGCGCAGAGCTACAGTTCCGGAACGCTCGTCACGCTCAGCCCGACGGCCGCCGCCGGCTCGGCGTTCGCCGGGTGGGGCGGAGCGTGCACGGGCACGGGCGCCTGCCGGGTCACGATGAGCGCCGCCCGGGCGGTCACCGCTGTCTTCGTCCTCAGGAGCTACCCTCTGGCGGTCGGTAAGGCCGGCACCGGTGCGGGCACCGTCACCTCGTCGCCCGCCGGCATCATCTGCGGCAGCCACTGCTCGCAGGCATACACCTCCGGCACGATCGTCACCCTCTACCCGCACGCCGCTGCCGGCTCGACCTTTGCTCGGTGGACCGGAGCATGCTACGGGTCGTCCGCGACGTGCCGGGTCTCGATGGCCGCCGCCAAGTCGGTCACCGCCACGTTCAACACCAGCACGCCGGCCTCGGCGGCCAGCACCGCGAAGAACGGAGATGTATCGGCCAGCGCTTCGTCCTCGACTGCATCCGGCGCCCCGGGCCCGCTCGCTGGCGACTTCGACGGCGACGGGAACCCGGACCTGCTGTGGCACAACCCGAAGACCGGTCAGCTCGAGGCCTGGCTGCTCGACCACGGCACGCTCAAGGCCGATCCGGACATCACACCCGACGGCCCCGCCGACGCGGGCTGGCAGGTCCGCGGCGTCGCGGATCTCAACGGCGACGGCCAGAGCGATATCCTCTGGCGGCACCAGCGGACGGGCGCCCTCCGCGTCTGGCTCATGAACCAGTCGGCGGTCGTGGACGACGTCGAGCTGACGCAACGGCGGGTGGGCCGCGGCTGGCAGATCGGGGGAGTCGCGGACTTCAACGGCGACGGCAAGCCGGACATCCTCTGGCACGACGCGCGGCGCGGAAGCCTCGTCGTCTGGCTGATGGACGGTACGACCGCCGTCGGCGAGACGATCCTCGCCCCCGAAGGCAGCACGGAAGCGGGCTGGCGGATCAACGGGCTCGCCGACTTCGACGGCGACGGACAGGCGGACATCTTGTGGCGGCACGAGCAGACCGGAGCGTTGCGCGTCTGGCTCGTCAAGGGAGGAAAGGCGGCCGGCTCGGTCGATCTGCTTCCATCGCGAGTCGCCGATCCGCGGTGGCAGATCGTGCGCGTCGCCGACCTCGACGGTGACGGCAAGACGGACATCCTGTGGCACAACCGGCTCACCGGAGACCTTCTCGTGTGGTACATGGACGGCATCAAGATGGTGAGGCGCGCTCCGCTCGAGGCGAGGCAGCCGGACCCGGACTGGGCGGCCGCACCGGGAGCGGCGGGCGCCGACCCTCCTGACGTGAAGACCGAGGCGACCGCCGAGCGCTGACGCCCGCGTTCGGCAGTCGGGTGCCCGCCGCCGGCTCGGAAAAGCTGGCGGCGGGCATCGAACCGAGTGTTAGGATCGCCTCATGCCCTTCTGGAGGGCGTGTGCGAGGCCCGAGTTCGCGCCCGTGTACGTCGTGGTCGGCACGATCGTGCTCGCCGCCACGGTGTCCGCGCAGACGCAACCGGTGCCCACGCTGCCGCCCGCGGAACCTCCGGAAGCCGCTCCGGCCGAGCCCGGCGACCAGGCTCCTCAGCCCGGGGCCGGTGACGCCGGGACGGGCCGACCGGCACAGTGGGCGTACGACGTGAGCGTCGGCTTCGGCTACGACAGCAACATCAACTACCGCACCATCGAGGGGCCGAGCAGCTGGGCGATCACGCCCCGCGCGACCGTGTCGCGCACGTACACGGGCGAGCGCGGCAGCTTCGGGCTGCGCGCGTCGGGCCATTTCCTCGGCTACACGCAGGAGACCGACCTCAACCGCTATTACGCCACGGCCGGCTTCACCGGCAGCCATCGTCCGTCGCCGGGCACCACCTGGCACGGTGGTGCGTCCTATTCGTTCGGCTACAGCGACGCCGCCCCGATCCTCACCGACCAGGGCGTCCTGCTGCCTCTCGTCAAGACGCACACGGCCGTGGGTTCGCTCGGATGGAGCCGGAGGCTGGGCCTGCGGACGTCCATGCGGATCGACGCGCGCTACTACTACACCCACTTCGATCGCCAGGACGCGGCCGCCCTCCGCCTCGTCGACGGCGAGAGCCTGCGCGGCACCACCGGTCTGGAGCACGGGGTGGGCTTGCGCGACTCCATCGGCTTCAACTACTCGCTGGAGGGGGTGCGTTCCCGCTCGACGCAGCTCGCGGAGACGGGCGAGCGCGCGTACTACCTGAGCCACTACGGGTCGGTGATGTGGAACCACGTCCTCTCCCCCAAGAGCGGGTTCATGGTGGACGCGGGCGCCAGCTATACCCCCGAATCGGCGCAGGCGGGCCTGGCCCGGCGGCAGAGCTTCTACGGCGGAGCCAGCTACAGCCTGCAGGCGCGACGCTCCAGCTTCAGCGCCTCGGTCCGCCGCGAGGTGACCCCGGCTTTCGGCCTCGGCGTGAGCCGCGTAGTGAACCGCTTCAGTCTCGACGGAAATTTCGCGCTGGGGCGACGCTGGGCCTTCCACATCAACGGCACGCACGTGCTGCCCGAGAACCCTGAGGGTGTCCTCAGCACCTACGGCCCGCGCGACGACGTGGCGGCCGCGCTTGCTCGGCGTCTGGGGCGCCACTTCGACATCTCGGCCGAGGGGCGGTACCGGCATCGTGAAGGCGTTGGCCTCTTGCCGGACCTCGACGGATACCAGGTCGGCATCTTCCTGTCCCTCGTCGGCCCGCGGTGAGCCCGAGGGCCTCGAACGGAGACAACGCCATGGAGATCAGGCGAAGCGGCTCCCAGTCGCTCCTCGGCGGGCGAGCGGACGTAGACTCGGAGGCTCAAAGGAGGGCGACATGGCCACGTACATCATGCTTGGGCAGTTCACCGATCAGGGGATTCGCAACGTGAAGGACACCGCCAAGCGGGCGGAAGCCGTGAAGGAGATGGCGAAGAAGGTCGGGGCGACCGTGAAGGAAGTCTATTGGACGATGGGTGCTTACGACGTCGCGACGGTCGTGGAGGCGCCGGACGAGGCCTCGGCGACCGCGTTCTTCCTGAGCGTCGCCGCCCTCGGGAACGTCCGGACCCAGTCACTGCGCGCCTTCACCGCCAGCGAGATGAGCGGGATCCTCGGCAAGATGAAATAGGCGTGCGTTTACAAGTTTCTAACAACTCGGGCCAACCGGCGGCACTCCTCGGGAGTCGAAGCTCCTTGAAGGCAAAGTGATCGTGTCCGTTCCACGGGTCGTGGCCGCGTTGGGAGCCCTGGGTGTGGCGGCGGCGGCCCTTCACGTGAGCGGCGCGCCCTGGCGCTCCGTCCTGCAGCGCGCCGAGCCCGGCCCCCGCCTTCGGGGGGTCGTCCTCGTGGTGCTCGACGCCGCGCGGGCCCGGAGCTTCGGGGCCTACGGCGGTGGATCCGAGGTCAGCCCGGCCGTCGACGACCTGGCCCGGGAGTCCGTCTTCTTCGAGCACGCCTTCACCCCCGCGCCTTACACCCGCGCGGCCATGACGGCGGTCTGGACCTCCCGCCAGCCCGGAGAGCGCGGGATGCGCCGCGCGCCCCGCCTCCCTGAGGTCCTCTTCGCGAACGGCGTCGCCACCGCCGCCTTCGTCGCGAACCCGAACGCGGGTCGCAACCTCGGCCTGGACCGCGGCTTCGCCCTCTTCGACGAGCGCGACGCCGACCCGCCCCCGCGCAGCGACGAGCTCGTACCCGCCTTCGAGGCCTTCGTGCGCGCGCAGGCGGGCCGCTTCTTCGCCTACGTGCACGTTCGCGAGCCGCACTTTCCCTACGACCCGCCCCGAGCCTTCGCGGCCGCCTTCGGCCCCGCGCGCCACGTTCCCGAGGAGGCCTTCACCGACCCCGACTGGATCGACTCGCTGAATCGGCGCGGCGCGCCCACGGAGGGCGAGGCCGAGGACCTGCGCCGCCGCTACGAAGCGAACCTCGCCTTCGCGGACTCGGTCGTGGCCCGCCTGCGCGGCGTGCTGGAGAGCGCGGGGGCCTGGAAGGACACCGCGTTCGTGGTGACCGCGGATCACGGGGAGGCGTTCGGCGAGCACGGCTTCGTGGGCCACAACCGTCAGGTCTACGCCGAGAGCGCCGAGGTGCCGCTCGTCCTCCGGCTGCCCGGTCGGCCCGCGGCGCGCCGTTCCGAGCTCGCGAGCCTCCTCGACCTCGCGCCCACCATTGCCGGTCTCTTCGACGCCCACGATGCCGACTGGAGCTTCGAGGGTCGCGACCTCCTGAAGCCCCTTCCCGCGGACCGTCGCCTGCTCTGCGTGGCCGACGGCACGTCGCCGGACGTCGCGCTCCGGAGCGAGCGGGAGACCCTCGTCGTGGCCGGCCACGACGTCCACCGCTACGATAGCGCGGGGGCCCCCGGCGAGCAGCACGACCTCGCCCCCGCCCGCCCCGCGATCGTCTCCCGCCTCCGGGAGCAGCTCGAGCGGGCGAAGGCACACGTGGACCTCGGTGTCCCGCGGGCGCCGCTCGCGCCTTCTACGGAGACGAAGGAGATGCTGCGCACTCTCGGCTACAGCCAGTGAGTGTGAGCGCGTGGGACCTCGGGGACGGGCGCCGCTAGCCGTCCCCGCCCAGTCCGAGGCGCCTGACCAGCGCATCGAACCGCGGCTCGCCGTGCAGCCGCACGAAGGCCGGGCTCAGCAGCAGGAGGCTGAGGGAAGGGGAGCGCTCGGCCTCGGCCTTCTCCAGCCATTCGAGCGCGAGCGGCCGGTCGTCGAGGCCCCCATAGATGACGGCGCGGTCGAACGGCGAGACGTAGCGCGTGCGCGCCCGCGCGTCGAGGTCGGCCAGGAGCGTCCGCGCCGGCGCCGGGTGACCCAGGAGCGCATGGGCGAGGCCCAGCTCGGCCACCGCGCGCGGGCTGCCGCTGGAGAGCTCGATGGCCTTCTCCAGGTGCGGCACGGCGTCCGCGTACCGGCCGCGCAGCATCTCGACCTGGCCGAGCCGGTAGTGTCCCTGCGCGAAGCTCGCGTCCATGTCGAGCGTGCGGCGGAGCTGCGCGACGGCGTCGTCGTTCCGGTGCGCGCCCGCCAGCAGGAACTAGAGGTTCGCGTTGATCACGAGCGACAGCGGGTCGAGCGCGCGCGCCCTCTCGATCTCGTCCAGGGCCTCCGCGGGCCGGCCGCGCCAGAGCAGGCACAGCGCGTGCCAGTGGTGCGCGTTCGCGTAGCCGGGGTCCAGGTCGATCGCGCGGGCGAACTCCCGCTCCGCGCCCGTCCAGTCGCGGGCGTACTGGAACTTGATGTGCGCGAGCGTCGCGTGCGCGGCCCCCAGCGACTCGTCGAGGGCCAGGGCGCGGTCCGCGGCCGCGCGCGCGGGAACGCATCGCGCGGTGATTCGATCTCCTGCAGCGCCTCCGCCAATGCCAGCGAGATGTACGAGTCGGCGAGGCCGACGTAGGCACTCGCGTATCGCGGGTCCCGGTCGATCGCCTGCTGGAACCACTCGATGGCCTTGTGCGTTCCCTCCACGACGGCGTCCACGCGGAGCTCGCTCGCGATCTCGGGAAGGGGCTGCCGGGTGCCCTTGAAGCGCATGACCGACGTCCGCGAGATGACGCGCAGCGCACGGATGCGCGCGAGGCGCGTGATCAGCTCGTCGGTGATGCCGTCGGCGAAGTAGTCCTGGCCGGGATCGCCTGAGAGGTTCTCGAAGGGCAGCACAGCCAAGGCGCGGATGGGAGCGCCGTCCCGCGGTCCGCGAGCCGCGCGGCGGTAGCCGTAGAGCGCGAGGCCGAGCGTCAGGAGCGCGACCCCGCCGCCGAGGGCGAGCCACGGCCATCGGCTCGCGCGAGCCCGAGCCGCCGGCGATTCCGCCGGAGGAGGCCTCGGTCGGGCCGGGTGCCTCCTCGACGTCCAACCTCCGCACGGCGCCCTCGAAACGGTAGCCGCGCTTCGGCACCGTCACGATCAGCCGCTGAGCGTCGCCGTCTCCCAGGGCGCGGCGCAGTCGCGAGACGTTCTCGGCCAGGGCCGCGTCCTCGACCACCGTGTCGGGCCAGAGCCGGCTCACGAACCTCTCCTTCTCGACCAGCCGCCCCGCGTTCTCGACGAGCAGGGCCAGCGTGTCGAAGACCTTCGGAGTGAGCGGCACGGGCGTCCCGTTCCGCCTCAGGGTCTTGTCGGCGGGATCGAGGCGGAAGTCCGCGAACTCGTAGACGGAATGCACCTTACGCCTTGACGGCGCGAACGACAGGATTCTACAAGGAAACTTTCAACCTTCTGTTGTGACTTCCTCAGACCCCGCGCAGAGCTTCCCCGAAGCGCTCGACGCATGGAGCGCCGAAGGAGGGAGCCATGAAATCACTGAGAGGCACGCTCGTCCTGGTCGCGGTGACGGGCGCGTGGCCATTCGGGTCTGCGCGGGCCCAGTCCGCCTGCACGGTGTCGGTTCAGCCCAGCATTCCCGCTCCCCAGCGGTGGGGGAGCGGATCGTCTGGACGGCCACGGCCACCGGCTGCGGCCCGGCGAATGTCGTGCGTACGAAGGCGGGGCGCACAACGGGCAGGTCGCGCGCGACTTCAACCTCGACCCGTCTTCTCGTGGGCGCCCCTGGAGGAAGGCGACTACCACATCCGGGTCAGGGTCAAGGACGGGTTCGATGCGACATCCTCGGTGTCCCAGGTCGTGCCCGACGTCGTGCGGCCGCGCGTTACGAGCGGGCACGCGGTCGTGAGCGCGATCGCGAACCCGCTGGTCGCGCTCTACAGCGCCCCCGCGTGCCACCACGGCTCGGTGCGCGTCCGCTTCCGTCCCCTGGACGAGCCCGACGCGCCGTGGAAGAGCACGAACGCGCTGCGCTGCGTTCCCGGCCGCAGCCGCAACTTCCTCGTGGCGGGCATGCGCGCGAGCACGGCGTACGCGATCGTCCACGAGACGAGCGGCGCCGCAGACGCCGTTCCGCTCGTGTTCACGACCGGCGCGCCGCCCGCGAGCCTCGACATCCCATCGTTCACGGTACC
The DNA here is from genome assembly GCA_046726955.1 of Acidobacteriota bacterium. Taxonomy (GTDB): domain Bacteria; phylum Acidobacteriota; class Vicinamibacteria; order Fen-336; family Fen-336; genus CAVPGH01. Next base: position 15,145 of record JBKPBQ010000581.1, on the reverse strand, counting down.
GGAGGCGCCCGCTCCGGACGCCGACCTGCGCGACGACGTGATCTACCACAACCTCGCGGGATGCCCGGCCCCCAACGCCGTCAACCTGCTGGCCACGGACCTGCAAGGCCGTCTGCTCTGGTACTACGACCCGCTCGCTTCCGGCCTGGTCGCGATCGGCCTGCCCGGCTCCACGCTGCTGCCCGGCGGCACGGTGCTGCTCGGCGGGCGCGACCCGCGCGACAGGAACCTGCTCGTCTCCGTCCGCCACCAGGACTGGATCGTCAAGATCGACTACCGCGACGGCGACGGGGACGGCCACGTGATCTGGCGGCTGGGCGCGGGCGGCGACTTCGCGCTCGACTCGTCCGAGCCGGATGCCTGGTTCTCGCACCAGCACTACCCGCATTACCTGGCGGACGGACGCACGCTCCTGCTGTTCGACAACGGCAACACGCGGCAGGCGACCGATCCCGCCGCGCACAGCCGCGGGCAGGCCTGGCGGCTGGACGAGGAGGACATGATCGCGACCCCGGTGCTGAACGTCGACGTTGGCAACTACTCGGACTCGCTCGGCACCGCCGATCGCAGGGCGGACGGCCATCTCGTCTTCGATTCGGGCTCGCAGGGCGCGCCGCCCGCGCAGTTCGGGCAGTCGATCGAGATGCGGACGGACGGCACTACCGCGTACGTCCAGCAGGTGGACGGGCGGGAGCCGTGCGCTCCCGCCCGTCTTCTCATCGGGGAAGAGTCGGACTAGGCCACCTTGGCCAGCGCGGGCGGCTCCAGCGCGAGGGCGAGCATCTCGTCCGCCGACTTCACGGGATGGAACTGCATGTGCTCGCGGACGTCCGCCGGCACGTCGTCCAGGTCGGGCGCGTTGCGCTCGGGAAGGATCACTTCCGTGAGCCCGGCCGCGTGGGCGGCCAGCACCTTCTGCTTGAGCCCGCCGATCGGCAGCACGCGTCCCTGCAGCGTCACCTCGCCCGTCATGCCGACCGTGCTCTTGAGCGGCCGGCCCGTGAGGAGAGACGTGAGCGCCGCGACCATCGTCACGCCCGCGCTCGGTCCGTCCTTGGGGATCGCCCCCGCAGGGACGTGAACGTGGAACTCGCGGTCGTCGAACGCGCGCTGGTCGATGCCGAGCGCGGACGCACGGCTCTTGACGAACGTCAGCGCGATCCGCGCCGACTCCTTCATCACGTCGCCGAGCTGTCCGGTGAGAACGAGCCCGCTCTTGCCCGCCATCGACGCCGCCTCCACGAAGAGCACGTCGCCTCCGGTCCCGGTGACGGCGAGGCCGGTGGCGACGCCGGGAACCGCAGTGCGCGCCGCGACCTCGTGCTCGAACCTCGGCCGCCCGAGCGCCTCCCGGACGGCGGCGGAGTCGATCACGACCGGCTTCGGCAGGTCACCGCCCGCCACCCGGGTCGCGGTCTTGCGGAGCAGCGTGCCCAGCTCGCGCTCGAGCTGGCGGACGCCCGCCTCGCGCGTGTAGTCGGTGACGACGAGCCGGAGAACGTCGGCGTCGATCGTGACATCGTCCGGGACGAGGCCGTTGCGCTCCACCTGCCGCGGCCAGAGGTAGTGGCGGCCGATGGCGACCTTTTCGTCGGTCGTGTAGCCGTCGAACCGGACGACTTCCATGCGGTCGAGGAGCGGCCCGGGGATCGTGTCCGCCACGTTCGCGGTGGCGAGGAACAGCACGTGCGACAGGTCGAGCTCCACGTCGAGGTAGTGGTCGCGGAACGAGTGGTTCTGGGCGGGGTCGAGTACCTCGAGGAGCGCCGCCGAGGGGTCGCCGCGCCAGTCCGCCCCGAGCTTGTCCACCTCGTCGAGGAGGATCACCGGGTTCATGGTGCCCGCGTCCTTCAAGGCGCGCACGAGGCGGCCGGGGAGCGCGCCGATGTACGTGCGGCGATGCCCACGGATCTCGGCCTCGTCGCGAACGCCGCCCAGGGACATGCGGACGAACTTCCGGCCGGTGGCGCGGGCGATCGACTCGCCGATCGAGGTCTTGCCGGTGCCCGGCGGACCGATGAGCGTGAGGATCACTCCCGACCGTCGATCGTCCTTGAGCCCGCGCGCGGCACGGAGCTTCCGCACCGCCAGGTACTCGGTAATCCGCTTCTTCACGTCGTCGAGCCCGGCGTGGTCAGCGTCGAGCACCTCGCGGGCGTTCTGGGGATTGAGCCGCTCCTCCGACCGCTTGGACCAGGGGACCGCGAGCAGCCAGTCGAGGTACGTGCGGATCATCGAGGCCTCGGCGTTCTGCTCGCCCATCCGCTCGAGGCGGGAGAGCTCGCTCTCGGCCTGCTTCTGGACCGCCTCCGGCATGCCGGCGTCGGCGATCTTCTTGCGGTACTCGTCCGTCACGGAGCCGTCGGTCTCGCCGAGCTCCTTGCGGATCGCGTCCATCTGGCGCCGCAAAAAGTACTCGCGCTGCTGCTTCTGGGCTCCGGACTCGACCTCCTCGCGGATGCGCTTGCGGACGCGCAGCTCCACCAGGCGGTCCTGCTGCAATCGGAGGGCGAGCTTCAGGCGCTCGACCACGTCCAGCGTCTCGAGCAGCTCGAGCTTCTGCTCGAGGTTGATGTCGGGGGAGTAGCCCGCGGTGTCCGCGAGGGCTCCGGGGTGGGTGATGGAGCGGACGAAGGCGCTGATCCGCCCGTCGTCGCCGCGCAGCTCGAGGATCTCCTCGACGACCGCGCGGTACTCGCGCTCGAGCTCCCGCGTCTGCGCCGGCGGGGGAGTGGCGTCCGGCCGCTCGTCCACGGCCACCCGGAGGACGCCGTCCGAGCGGGTCTGCGCCGCGCCGGGCAGCGCGCGGTGGAGCGGCATGAACGAATAGACGGCACGGCCGCCCAGGGCGACGCGCTCCGTCACCTCGGCGACGACCCCGACCTTCGCATAGCCGCCCTCCCGCCGGGGGACGAGGAGGACGCGGGTGTCGTCGGCCACGTCGGCCGAGAGAGTTACCGGCATTCCCGGAAAGACTACGGCGTCGTCTAGAGACACGAGCCTGAGGTAAGCCATACCTGGAATCTACGCCCGATACTTAATGATGTCAACTATCGGGTACTGAACTATACTGTCCTCAATGAAGCCGAAGCCGGCACCCCCCCACGGCCGCGAGCCCTGGACCCTCCTGGTCAGGCTCTTCTTCGCCCAGCGGGCGAGCCTCCCCGCCCTGGCGGCGGAGCTCCAGCTGTCGCCCGTCCAGTGCCACGTCCTGCACCTGATCGAGCCCGAGCGGCCGGTCCCGATGGGCGAGCTCGCCGAGTCGCTCGCCTGTCACGCGGCGAACGTGACGGGGCTCGTCAACCGTCTCGAGTCCCGTGGTCTCGTCGCTCGCCGGCCCTCGGTGCGGGACCGCCGCGTGAAGGTCCTCGTCCTCACGCCCACCGGAGTGCGGCTCCGCGCCCTCCTCGTCGAGCGCATGATGGCCCCGCCGGCCGCGCTCCGGCGCCTCACCGCCCGCGAGCAGCGCGAGCTGGTGCGGATCCTCGGTCGCCTGCTGGACGAAGGCTGACACGCTACCGCCCGCGGCGCAGCGGCTCCGTCAGGAAGTCCGAAACCGGTCCGAGAGGCCGGAGTTTCTCCGGGTTCACGACGGAGCGCACGCACTGGACCTGGCGTTTGTGACAGCCGCCGCCAGCGTGCTCGCTGGACACACTCCAGGCGGCTCATTCTCACTATTCCTCTCTTGACTGTGTCCCGGGGAACGTGACCGAGAGACATACCAGACAGGCCCCTGCCCGTAGTAGGATCGCGATGGGTTCCAGAAGGAGGCGCGATTGCCAAGGCCGCTACGAGCATCAGTTGGAAGAGAACTTCGGTCGATACGCCGGGCGCTCGGTTCGATCGTGCGCTCGCTGGGGCGTCTGGCCCCGGCGCTCGACGGGGCGTCGCGTGCTCCAGCTTCTCCTGGCCGCCGGGGGCGGAAGCTACGGCTCTCGCCGGCTCGTCGGGCCAGCCTCAAGCTGCAGGGCCAGTACATGGGCTACCTGCGGGGTCTCAAGAGCCGGCAGAAATCGCGCGTGAAGGCCCTCCGCGCGTCGAAGGGCGTCCACGCGGCGCTGCGTCTGGCGCGGAAGCTCGGCAAGTCCGCCTGAGCGTCGCGCGCGTCCTGGTCGCGAAGCGGCCGACGTAGAAGCGTCGGTCAGCGCTCGTTGCGTTTCAACAACGCGGCTGGCGCGGCAATGAGGCCGAAGGCCTTGGCTCGAGCGTCCTTTTCGAGCTGAGCCGCGTCGGCCCGCGCCGCGACCGTGCCGTGGTGCGCCTCGGCTCCGACCCGGGCCAGCCGCGCCTCGAGCTCGCACGTCCGGCGTGACTTGTTTCCCCCGCGACACGAGGGCAGACTGATCCAGGATGAGGGCCACCGACCTCCGCGGCATCCTCCGCTACGTTCCCCAGTTCCGCGAGAAGACGTTCGTGGTCGCGCTCGACGGCGCGGTCGTGGACGACGAGAACTTCGGGAACATCCTCCTCGACGTGGCGGTGCTGTGGTCGCTGAACGTCCGGCCCGTGCTCGTCCACGGGGCGGCGGCGCAGATCCAGGCCCTGGCCGAGCACGAGGAGGCGAAAGCGCCCTCGGACCTCGAGGGGTCGGGCGTCACGGACGCGCACACCCTCGATCTCGCCCTCACCGCCGCCAACCGGCTCACCCACCGGATCCTGGAAGGGCTCAATACCGCCGACCTCCGCGGAGCTTCGAGCAACGCGGTGATCGCGCACCCGCTGGGGATCCTGCGCGGGGTGGACCACCAGTTCACGGGACGCGTGGAGCGCATCGACGTCGAGCTGCTCGGCATGCTGCTCGCCAACGGCATCGTGCCCGTCTGCCCGCCCCTCGGCATGGACGGCGACGGGCGGACGTACCGGCTGAACTCCGATGCCGTCGCCGTCGAGATCGCGAAAGCGCTGGGAGCGGTGAAGATCGTGTTCCTCACGACCGCGGACGGGCTCATCGTCGGCGGCAAGCTCGCGCGGCAGCTCTCCGTGGAGGAGCTCGCGGACGCGCTGCAGAAGGGCGCCATCGCTCCCGCCCAGGCCTCGAAGGCCCGGCACGCCGTCCTCGCCTGCCGCGCGGGCGTGCCCCGCGTCCACGTGGTCAACGGCCGCGTCAACGAGGGCCTGCTCGCCGAGGTCTTCTCGAACGAGGGGATCGGCACGCTCGTCTACGCCAGCGACTACCGGCAGATCCGGCCCGCCCGCAAGCGCGACGTGCGGAGCATCGAGCAGCTCATCCAGGCCTCGGTGGAGAGCGAGGAGCTGCTGCCGCGCTCGCGGGCCATGATCGAGCAGCAGCTCGACGACTTCTACATCTTCGAGGTGGACCGCAACCCCATCGCGTGCGTGGCCCTCCACGTGTATCCCGAGGAGAGCAAGGGCGAGCTCGCCTGCCTTTGCGTCCGGCCCTCCCACGAGAACCAGGGCATCGGGCGCACCATGATCCAGTTCGTCGAGCAGCGGGCTCGGGAGAAGGGGCTCGAGGCGCTGCTCGTCCTCTCCACGCAGGCGTTCAACTACTTCCGCTCCAAGGCGGGGTTCCTGGAGGGCTCGCCCGACGACCTGCCGAAGGCCCGGCGCGAACGCTACGACCGCAGCGCCCGGAACTCGAAAGTGCTGTTGAAGCGGCTGCGAACGGAGAGCGTCGGCGTGGGCCGGGCCGCCGAGGCGACGCCGTCTTGAGCGTCGTCCGCATCGCCCTCGCCAACCTCTGCTTCCCGGAGACCCGTGACCAGTCGATCGTGATGGCCGAGGCGGCCGTCGCCCGCGCTTCCGCCGAGCGCGCCGCGATCCTGTGCTTCCCCGAATGCTTCGTTCCCGGGTACCGGGCCCCCGGGAAGAGCGTGCCTCCTCCGGACGCCGGGTTTCTCGAAGGCGCCTGGACGCGGATCGCGGCGGCGGCGGCGAAGCACGACGTCGCGGTCGTCCTCGGCACCGAACGCGTGGTCGAGAAGGGCGCGGTCATCTCGGCCCTCGTGATCGACCGGGACGGGACGATCGTTGGCTACCAGGACAAGGTGCAGCTCGATCCTTCGGAAGAGGCGACGTATGCGGCGGGGTCCGGGCGGCGCGTATTCCGGTCAGGGCCGCTCGTGTTCGGCATCGTGATCTGCCACGAAGGCTGGCGCTATCCGGAGACGGTGCGCTGGGCGGCGCGCGAAGGCGCGCACGCGGTCTTCCATCCGCAGTTCCACGAGGCGGAGCCCGGCGGCTACCGGCCGCAGAGCTACGCCGATCCCAGGAACACCTTCCACGAGAAGGCCGCCCTCTGCCGCGCCGCCGAGAACACCTGCTTCTTCGCCACCGTGAACTACGCGAGCGCGGGATCGCCGACCACGTCGGCCGTCGTTCGCCCGGACGGGACGCTCCTCTGCCATCAGCCTTACGGGACCGAAGGCCTGCTCGTGGCCGACATCGACACGAGCGAGGCCACCGGCCTCCTCGCGGCCCGCTGCAAGTCGCCGTACGCGGCGCAGGGCCAGGCCTAGGTCTGCTCGTGGCCGCGCCTCGGCGACGCCCGGAAAGGACCGCCGACGATTCTTGGCATCGATCGGGCAGTCGCCTATGCTGCGCCCGTTCGAAGCCGACGAGGTGAACAGGCGAAAGGGAGGACCCCGATGTGGGAAGCCGCACGGAGCGTCTCGGCCGACAGCTTCATGCCGCATGGCCACTGCTACCTCTGGAACCCCTGGCTCGTGGCCATGCACGTCGTCTCGGACGGGCTCATCGCCCTCGCCTACCTCTCGATCCCGTTCACGCTCGTCTACTTCGTGCGGAAGCGGCGGGACGTTCCCTTCCACTGGATCTTTCTCGCCTTCGGCGCCTTCATCGTCTCCTGCGGCGCGACCCACGTGATGGAGATCTGGACGCTCTGGCACGCCGACTACGTCGCCTCGGCCGCGGTCAAGGCCCTCACGGCGGCCGTCTCGCTGGCCACGGCGGGGATGCTCGTGCGCGCGATGCCCGAGGCCCTTTCCCTGCCCAGCCCCGGGCAGCTGCGCGACGCGCACGACCAGCTTCGCCTCGCCAACGAGCGTCTCCAGGAGCGAGTCCGGCTCGCGGTGCAGGTCACCGGTCTCGGCTTCTGGGAGCGAGAGGGCGCGACCGGACGCGTCTTCATCTCTCCGGAATGGATCGCCGAGCTCGGGTACTCTCCGAGCGAGATCGGAAACGGCGCCAACGACTGGGCGGCCCTCGTCCACCCCGAAGATCGCGAGCGCGTGGAGACGACGCTCCGCGAGGCCGTCGCCGCGGGCTCCACGTCGTTCGAGATGGAGGCGCGGTTTCGGAGGAAGGACGGTGCGTTTCGCGACATCCTCACCCGCGCCGGGGTCACTCCCGGTCCCGCCGGGGAGCCGCTCCTGCGCGGTGTCTGCCTCGACATCACCGAGCGCAAGCGCACCGAGGAGGCTCTCCGTCGCGCCGTGAAGGACGAGAGCCTCTCGGTGCTGGCCGGAGGCGTCGCCCACGACTTCAACAACCTGCTCGTGGCCATGCTCGGCCACTCGTCGCTCGCCCTGGCCAAGCTCCCGCCCGAGAGCCCGGCCCGCACGAGCGTCCAGAAGGCGGTCCAGGCCACGGAGCGGGCCGCCGACCTCACCCGCCAGATGCTCGCGTATTCCGGCAAGGGACACTTCGAGATCCGCCTCCTCGACCTCAATCGGCTCATCGGCGAGAACCTGCACCTGTTCACGGCGGGTCTCCCCAAGTCGGTGCGCATCGTTCCCCTTCTCGCGCCGGAGCTGCCGAAGGTGACGGCCGACCTCGGGCAGATCCAGCAGGTGGTGATGAACCTGATGCTGAACGCCGCGGAGGCCATCGGCGAGAAGGGCGGCGAGGTCACGATCCGGACCGGCGTGCTCACCCTGTCCGAGGACGACGGGCACTACTCGCGCTTGACGGGCGTGCCTCTCCAGCCCGGCGCCTATGCCGTCGTCGAAGTCGAGGACGACGGGCGGGGCATGGACGCGCTCACCCTGCCTCGCATCTTCGACCCGTTCTTCACGACCAAGTTCACGGGCCGGGGCCTGGGCCTCGCCGCCGTGCTGGGGATCGTGCGCGGCCACCGCGGCGGGATTGCCGTCTCGAGCGAGCCCGGGCGGGGAACCACGTTCAAGCTCGTCTTTCCGGTCGCCGGTCCTGAGCTCCCACACAAGCCCCACGACGCGGCGGCTCTCGACGCGAGCTGAGGCCCAGCCTCACAGTGTCAGCCGACGCCTCGCCAGCGGCGCGAGAGGAGGACCCCGGAGGACGGACGAAGCATTGACTGGGGCTACGTAAGGCAGTGGGGCTTTCTCGGAGCCGTTGACATCCCGCTTCGTCGGCGCTACCTTGACGTAAAAAGCGCGCGGCTCAGCCGAAGCAGAGCGCGAGGTAAACCGTCGGAGCTCTCCGAACCTCGGTGCGCCATGAAACTCGTCGATCCAGTCAGCGCGATCCTGGCGAAGAAGGGCCGGAACGTCTGGTCGTTGAAGCCCGAAGCCTCCGTCTACGAGGCGATCGAGATGATGGCCGACAAGCAGGTGGGAGCACTGCTCGTACTGTCCCAGGGCCGGCTCGTCGGCGTCATCTCCGAACGCGATTACGCCCGCAAGGTCATCCTCAAGGGGAGGTCCTCGAAAGAAACCGCAGTCCGCGAGATCATGACGAGCCCGGTCGTCTTCGTGACGCCGAAGCAGACCGTGGACGAGTGCATGGCCCTCATGACGAACAAGCGGATACGCCACCTCCCCGTCCTCGACGAGGACGAGGTCGTGGGGATGGTCTCCATCGGTGACGTCGTGAAGTGGATCATCTCCGGGCAGGAGGACGCCATCCACCACCTCGAGGACTACATCACGGGGAAGTACCCGGGCTGATCGCGGGCTACGACTTCAGGGCCACGATCAGCTTGTTGAGGCTCTCCTTGGCGTCCCCGAAGAGCATCATGCACTTCGGGTCGTAGTAGAGGTCGTTGTCGACTCCGGAGAAGCCAGGGTTCATGCTGCGCTTGAGCACGACGACCGACTTCGCCCGATCCACCTCGAGGATCGGCATCCCGTAGAGGGGGCTCGTCCGGTTGGACCTCGCCGCGGGGTTCGTGACGTCGTTGGCCCCGACTACCAGGGCCATGTCTGCCTCCGCGAAGTAGGGGTTGATCTGCTCCATCTGGTAGAGCTGGTCGTAAGGGACGTTCGCCTCCGCGAGGAGCACGTTCATGTGGCCGGGCATGCGGCCGGCCACGGGGTGTATGGCGTACTTGACCTCGATGCCGCGCTTCGCGAGCTCCTTGGCGAGCTCGCTCACCCCATGCTGCGCCTGCGCCACTGCCATGCCGTATCCGGGGACGACGATGACGGACCGGACGCTGTCGAGCAGCACCGCCATCTCCTCGGGGGCGATGCTCCGCACCGTGCCCTTCGCTTCCGCCGCGCGCACGCCTTCCTCCTTCTCGATCTTGCCGAACGCCCCGAACAGCACGTTCAGGGCCGACCGGTTCATGGCCCGGCACATCAGGAGCGACAGCAGGAAGCCGGAGGTCCCGTCCAGTGAGCCGGTGATGATCTGGATCTTGTTCATCAGCACGAACCCCATGGCCGCATCCGCGAGGCCGGCGTAGGAGTTCAGGAGCGAGATCACCACCGGCATGTCGGCGGCGCCGATGGGGATGACGAGGAGGAAGCCGAAGAGGAGCGCGAGGCCCACCATGAGGAAGAAGACGGGGGCCGTGGAAGGCGTACCGATCAGCCAGAGGAGGCTTCCGGCCATCACCGCGAGGAGCACGAAGTTCGACGCGTTCTGCCCCTTGTAGGTGATGGGCGCTCCGGGGAGGAGGCCCTGGAGCTTGGCCGCGGCCATGAGGCTGCCCGTGAAGGTCAGCCCCCCGATGACCACCTCGAAGCCGAGCGCCGTCATCAGCACCCGGTCCGGGGTGCCGTGGCGGATGTACTCGGAGACGCCTATGAGGGTGGCGGCAAGGGCCCCGAGGGAATGCGACAGCGCCGTCCGCTGGGGTACTGCGGTCATCGGAATCCAGAGCCCCATGCTGCCGCCCACGAGCGAGCCGAGGACGAGCCCGAGGGCGATCCATCGGTAATCGACGATGCCGGCGTGAAGGAGCGTGCCCACGACCGCCGCTCCCATCCCGAGCTCGGCGAGGAACATCCCTCTCCGCGCGTACTTCGGCGAGCTCAGACCCTTGAGGCCCAGGATGAAGAGGGCGGCCGACACGATGTAGGAGAACTTCAGCAGGTGCGTGAGCTCGGTGCCGCGCAGGAGCTCCCGCCCCGCCCCCCCTCCCCAGCGAAGCGCCGCCACCGCCGAGATCAGCACGAGGGCCACGGCCAGCCAGCCGATCCAGCGAACGGGGACTGCGCGACGGGCTCGCCGGTCCTCGTCCTTCTTGAACATCCTCAGCATGCGATCGGTGATCAGGAAGCCGCCGACGACGTTCGTGGTGGAGCAGGTGACGGCCACGAACCCGAAAGCGGTGCTCAGTCGGCTGTGGCCGGCTCCCGCGACGAGCAGGGATCCCACGAGCGAGATCCCCGACATCGCGTTCGTGGCCGACATGAGGGGCGTGTGGAGGAGCGGCGGCACCCGCGAGATCACGTGATAGCCGAGGAAGCCGGCCAGCATGAAGATGTATAGGCCGGTCTCGAGTTCGGGGGTCATCGAGGGAGGATCCTCGCTCCGGATCTCAGAGTCTGGCCTTGACGGCCTGGTGCACGACCTCTCCGCGGTGCGTGACCAGCGGTCCGCTCGTGAGCATGTCCTCCGGGTCGAGCTGGAGCCGGCCGTCGCGCAGAAGATAGGTCAGGAAGTTCGTGACCGTCCGCGCGTACATCTCGCTGGCGTGGAGGGCCAGAGTGCCGGGAAGATTGGTGGGACCCATGATCACGACGCCGTGCCGCACGACCTCCTCGCCCGGCTCGGTGAGCGCGCAGTTCCCGCCCTGCTCGGCGGCGAGATCGACGATGACGGAGCCGGGCCGCATGCCGCGCACCATCTCCTCCGTGATGAGGACGGGAGCGCGCTGGCCGGGGACGAGCGCGGTCGGGATCACAACGTCCGCCGCCGCTACCCATTTGGCCATCATCGCCTGCTGCTGCCGGTAGAACTCCTCGGATTGGGCCTTCGCGTATCCGCCCTTGTCCTCCGCGCCGGCGGTGTCGAGCGAGAGCTCCACGAACCGGGCGCCCAGGCTCTCGACCTGCTCTTTCACGGCGGGCCGAGTGTCGTAGGCCTCCACGAGCGCGCCCAGGCGCTTCGCGGTCCCAATGGCCTGCAGTCCGGCTACGCCTGCCCCGATGACGAAGACGCGCGCCGGGGTCATGGTGCCCATCGCCGTCATGAGCAGGGGAAAGAACCTCGGGAGGCGGCTCGCCGCGATCAGGACCGCCTTGTAGCCCGCGACCGTGCTCATGGCGCTGAGAGTGTCCATGGATTGGGCCCGCGCGATCCGTGGCATCAGCTCCATGGCAAAGGCGGTGACCCGCCGCGCGGCGAGGGCCCGGATGCCGGCGGCGTTCGCGTAGGGCTGGAGCAGGCCGATGAGGAAAGCCCCCTCCTTCATTTTCGCGATGTCGTCCGGCGTGGGTGGGCGGACCTTCAGGACCACGTCGGCCTGGGCGAGCACGTCCCGCTCTACGCGTGCGCCCTTCTCGGCGTAGGCGACGTCCGGGAAGCCGGCCTCTGCCCCGGCGTCGGGCTCCACGAGAACCTCCAGGCCTGCCCGCATCAGGCCGGGCACCAGCTCCGGCACGAGCGCCACCCGAGACTCGCCCGGCAGATTCTCTTTGGGAACGCCGACGATCACGAGAGTCCCCTCCTGGTGGCACGGACGCCAGGCCGGAGCCGCAGCGGGACCCTGGACGAGATTCCTCATCGACGCTACGCCGTCGAATCGCTCCGGTCAACCTCCTCGTGGACCTGCTGCACCCTCGGGCCTCGATCGCTCTTCCTTCTCGACGGCGGGGCTGGCCAGGCTTTGAACCGCGGGCGCGAAGGGTGTAAATCCCCGGCATGCGACACGCCCTGACGACCCTGGTCCTCGTCCTCGCCGCGGTCCCCGCCTCCGCCCAGACGTCGCTCCGGCTCGAGTGGAAGCTGAAGGAGGACGTCTTTCCGGGAAACGGCGGCGAGAGAGCCTCCCGCGCCGCCTTCACGCTGACGAACCGCGGCCCGAAGCCGCTCGGCGCGCGCGGTTGGGCGATCTACTTCAATGCCATGCACGACCCGGCTGGGGAGAGCGCGCGGGGTGGCGGCCTCGCCGTCGAGAGGGTGACCGGCACGCTGCTGCGGATCACTCCCGGGCCCGACTTCGCCGGACTGGCGCCGGGCGCGAGCGCCGACCTCGAGTACCTCGCGTCGTACGTGGCGAACGTCAGCTTCCTCCCCATGGGCCCCTACGTCGTCTTCGACGACGCGGCCGGGCGAGGTCAGCCGCTGAAGGACTTCACGGCCGCTCCGCTCCAGCGGGCCCCGCGATCCGGGCCCGATCCCGGGATCATCACGGCCGAGGCGCAGTACGCCCTCGACGAGGACGTGCGCGACATTCCCGTGGAGCAGCTGCCTCTCGTCTTTCCGACGCCCTTGACGGTGGAAACGCGCGACGGGCAGCTCGTCCTGGCGACGATGCCGTCGGTGTCCGCGCCGCCGGAGCTGCAAGGAGAAGCCGACTTCGCGTCTCAGTACCTTCGTCCACGTTTCGCGAAGCCTTCAGGAACGGCTGGCCCGCCCGCGGCGCTTCGGCTCGAGACGGGGCCCGTCGAAGCCCCGGCTTCCCCCGAGGCCTACGAGCTGGTGGTGGATCCGAAGGAGGGCATCCGCATCCGCGGCCGCTCGGCGGCGGGCGTCTTCTATGGCCTGCAGTCGCTGCGCTCGCTGCTCCCCGCGCCCGTCGCGGGCAAGCCCCTCGCGCTTCCGGCCGTGCGGATCGTGGACGCCCCGCGCTTCGGCTATCGCGGCTTCATGCTCGATGTGGCGCGCAACTTCCAGCCCAAGGCCTCGGTCCTGCGCGCGGTCGCCCTCATGGCCCGGTACAAGCTCAACACGCTCCACCTCCATCTGACCGACGACGAGGGCTGGCGGGTGGAGATCCCGAGCCTCCCGGAGCTCACGTCCGTGGGCGGCCGGCGCGGGCACACGCTCGATTCGAGCGCGTTCCTTCCGCCGCACTACGGGTCGGGCCCGGACGTCGGCCGGTCCTACGGGAGCGGTTTCTATTCCCGCGCCGAGTACGTGGAGATCCTGAAGTACGCGGCCGCGCGGCACATCGAAATCGTGCCCGAGGTGGAGATGCCGGGGCACGGCCGCGCGGCGATCAAGGCCATGGAGGCTCGCGCGCGCTCTCTCTCCGGGAGCGGTGATACCGCGGAGGCGACCCGGTTCCTGCTGAGCGATCCGGGCGACCAGTCGAGCTACACATCGGCCCAGAAGTACCACGACAACGTGATCAACCCCGCGCTGCCCTCGACCTATGCCTTCATCGAGCGGGTGGTCGAGGACCTCGCCGCTATCCACCGCGAGGCCGGAGTCCCGCTGCGCACTCTCCACGTCGGCGGAGACGAGGTGCCGGCCGGTGTCTGGGAGCGCTCGCCCGCGGTGCTCGCCTACATGAAGGAGCACGACCTCGGCAGCGTGGACGACCTGTGGTTCGTCTTCTACGCCGAGGTGGAGAGGATATTGACGCGCCACGGCATCGTGCCTTCCGGCTGGGAGGAGATCGCGGTGCGGAAGACGCGCGTCGACGGCAAGCCGAAGAACATCCCGAACCCTGCGTTCGCGGATCGCGGCTGGCGCGCGTACGTCTGGAACAACGTGCCGGGCGACGGGAACGAGGACCTCGCCTACCGTCTCGCCAATGGCGGCTACAAGGTCGTCCTCTGCCCCGTGACCAACGTCTACTTCGACCTCGCCTGGAACAAGAACCCGGAGGAGCCCGGGCTCGACTGGGGCGGCTACGTCGACCTCAAGAAGCCCTTCGAGTTCGTTCCGATCGACTACTACCGCAACGTGCGCCTCGACCGCCGAGGCAACCCCGTGCCGGCGTCGCTCTTCGTCGGCAAGGACCGCCTGACGGACTACGGCCGCTCGAACATCCTGGGCATCCAGGGCAACCTCTGGTCGGAGACGCTCAACGCCAACGGACGGATGGAGTACATGCTCCTGCCGAAGCTCCTCGGCCTCGTCGAGCGAGCCTGGGCGGCCGATCCGGCGTGGGCGTGCGAGGCGGACGAAGCGAAGTCCGCCGCGCTCTTCCGGCAGGCCTGGTCCGAGTTCGTGAACGTGGTGGGCAAGCGCGAGCTGCCCCGACTCGACCGGGAGTCGCCCGGGCTCGACTACCGCATCCCGACGCCCGGCCTGAAGATCGTGGACGGCCAGGTGCGCTGCAGCCTCGAGATGCCGGGCTTCGCCCTTCGGTACACCACGGACGGCACCGAGCCGACGGCGCGGAGTCCCGAAGTGCGCGGCCCGATACCGGCGAAGGGCCGCGTCTCGGTGGCCGCGTTCACTCCCGCGGGCCGGAAGGGGCACACCGCGACGATCGCCGCGCCCTGAGGAGCGTCATCGCCGGGTGCCGAAGAGCGCGTCGCAGATCGGAAAGGTGATGTTGAAGTTGCAGGCCGTCATGGCCGAAGGGTCGTGGTGTCGCTGGTGGTGCGAGCGGAGCTTCCTCAGCACCGAGCGTCGCGCGATCCAGGAGCTCTCGGGCAGATGGTGGCAGAAGTGGAGCCATTCGTAGGTGAGGAAGTAGCCCATCGCCGCGGCCACGTAGAGCCAGGCCACGTTGCGCGAGGCGATCGGGAAGAGCGCCGCGGCGATGGGGGCGGCGATCGCCCCCAGGAAGAAGAGCAGCATCACCGGCGGGAAGAGGACCATCCTGTAGTCCCGTCGGCTCTCGTAGCTCATGGCCGTATCGGTGAAGAAGCGGTGGGGCTGCGCGGTGTGACGCTCGAAGAGCTGGCCGAGCCCGCGGGTGGAGCGGTGCATGGGGCCCTTGTGGCCGCGGTACTCCACGTAGTTGGCGAAGAGGAACGTGACGGGCACGGTCAGAAGCTCGATCGCGCGCAGGTCGCGGACCTGGCCGAGGGCGAAAGCCACCACCGCGAGGGAGCCGACGCTCGTGAACGCGAAGTGCAGGAGACCCGAGTAGCGGGGAGGGATGTGACGC
>JBKPBQ010000580.1:0-3117 GCA_046726955.1 Acidobacteriota bacterium | reverse complement strand
GGCCAGGAGAACCGTGGAAAAGGGCGAAGGAGATCGCGGCGACCAGCAGGCTCGTGGAGAGTCGGGTGGGCGTTCCAGTGGCCGCTCGGGCGGACGGCGCACGAGCAGCACTCGTCGAGGCAGCGGCCGCGGGGGCTCCCGGGCCCGGCGATCGAGCTCGAAGCGGTCTGGGCGCACGGCGCGCTCGCGACGCTCGCGAAGCACCTCGCGTTCGCGGGGCACCCGCTCCCGAAAGCCGCGGCGCAAGGCGCGCTCGGCCGGCAGCCGTCCTGAGCTGCCGGGCACTGGTCGCGCCACGGACGCGACGGCTCTCTTGAAGGCCGATCACGAGAGGGTCGCGCGCCTGTTCGAGCAGTTCGAGCAGGCCCGCGAGCCAAAGCGTAAGCAGCACGTCTTCCGGGAGATCAAGGTCGCGCTGGAGGTCCACACGACCCTGGAGGAGGAGATCTTCTACCGGGAGGCCGATCAACACGGGCAGCAGAAGCTGCAGGCGCTGCTCGAAGAGGCCCGAGGGGAGCACGCCAAGGTCAAGGAGCTCATCCGCGGAGCGGACGGCCTCGACCCCGAGAGCGGCGAGTTCGACGCGGGGGTCGCGGCGATCAAGGGTGCGGTCGAGCACCACGTGGAAGAGGAGGAGGGCGAGATGTTCCCGCAGATCCGGACGACGTTCTCCCGCGACGAGCTGCGTGACCTGGGCCGCCGCATGGAAGTGCGCCGTTCCGAGCTCCGCAAGGAGGCGGGTCCGACCAGGGAGAAGGAGGGGCTGCTCGACAAGCTGGCCGGCCTGGTGGGCGCGAAGGCAGAGAATTAGCGCGCTCGCCGCCGCCGGCGTGCGTGCGCTCTGCCGGAACGACCGGCCCAGTCTTCAAAAGGACATCGCTGGGCCTGCTGCGCGCCATGCGCGCGCTAAGGACAGGGTACCGAGACGTGCGCTCCCGCGAGCGGGCAGCCGCCACGCCTCGAGTACCCTGATGCGACCCGACGGCTCTGGCTCTACTTCTGTTCCTTGGTCTCGTAGATGATCTTCTTGACGACCGGATGACTGCCATCGCCGGGCAACACCATGATCGTCACGGTCTTGCCGGTCGCAAGGTCCGTAGGAACCTGGGCGTCCGAGGTCAAGACGTACGTCGTCTTGCTGCCGTCGGCGTTCGTCACCGTGATCGACTTGCCGGTCTCGTACGACGTGACCACACCTGAGACCGTCGTGGTGGAGGTCGTCGTGGTGCCGCTGGCGGAGGTCCGGGTCTCCTCCGTAGTCTCCTTGGTCGCACCCTCGCGAGTGACGGCGGTGGTCGTCACCCTCCTGACGAGCGTGGTACCACCTTCGCCCGTCTCCGTGTAGACCGTGACGGTCCGGCCCACCTGGATGTCCTTCGGCACGGAGGCGCTGGGCGCGAACGTGTACGTCACGGTTTTCTGGTCCGGCTGCCGGATCACGATCGTCTTGCCGGGCTCGAAGCGCACGACCTCGCCGGTGATCGTCGTCTGGGTCTCCGTGCGGGTGGTCTGGGTCTCCGTCTGCGCGTACGTAACGGCCGGAATTACAAGAACGGCTGCCATGAGTAGTCGGCTCAATCTCATTTGTGTTGCTCCTTGCGGAAAACGCCCGAGTACAATCCTGGCTGGTATCCGAGGGAGCAAGATGTGTGCCCGGCGAAGCGAGGGCATGCGGCCACGCGCGACGTGCCCGGGCCGGATTCCCCGCGCCCGGCGACGACGGGGGTCTACCGTTTCTTCAGTGGCGGGTTCCGGGCCGCCGCGGCCTTCACGAGCGCCTTGAACGCGCCCGCGTCGACCTTCTCCCCTTCGTGGATGTCGATCGCCCGTCGCGTGTTCCCTTCCAGGCTGGAATTGAAGAGGCGCTTCGGGTCCGGGATGCTGGCCCCCCGGGCGAACGTCAGCTTCACGACCTTCTTGTAGGCCTCGCCGGTGCAGACGATGCCGTCGTGCGACCAGACCGGATTCATCCACTTCCACTCCTCGGTCATGTCCGGGTCGGCTTCCAGGATCAGTGCCCGCATGCGGGCCAGCGTCTCCCCGCGCCATCCCCCCAGGTCGCGGATCCGCCCGTCGATGAGCCGGGAAGCGGCCTTCCCGGTTGCCTGCTCACCGCTCTTCATCATCGCTACGACCGCGCGCGGCTGCGCCACCTGGTGGCGTACGGCAGCGCGAACAGGTAGAGACCCGTGAACAGGAGGAAGGCGAGCGGGAGCAGCGGTGAGTAGGTCACCCAGTTGGGAGGCTGCCCCTTCGCCATCGCGACGAAGTTGGCGACGACGGTCAACGTAAAGGCGATCGACACCCAGCGATGCGTCTGTCGAACCCAGTTGCTCCAGTTCAATGGGACCTCCCCTGAAGACGAGCTCGAAGCGGATCGGGCAGGCTTACGGTCGCCCCCCAGGCCACGAGCCTCGATCGGCTCACGAGACCCTCGCGAGCAGGTCGACGAGCTTCCCGCCCATCATCCTCCAGCCGTAGCGCGCGCCACCGAAGTTCTGCTTCTGGTCCGGCTTGAAGCCCGACTGCACGAGGGAGAGGCGGGTACCCGACGGCGTGGGCGTGAGCGTGAAGGTCACGACGGTGTCCAGCATCTCGCCGACGACCCACGTGTAGCTGAGCTTTCTGTGCGCCTCGATCTCGAGGAGCCGGCAGTTCACGGTGCCGTCCCAGCCGGGATACGGCTGCGTCTTGAACGCGAACGCCGACCCCCGCTCGAGCTTGAGATCGACGACGGGCAGGAGCCACTCCGCGAGCAGTCCGGGGTCCGTGAGTGCCCGCCAGACCTTCTCCGGCGCGTGTTGCAGATCGAATTCGAATGAAATGGATTCGGTCTGCGAGGGTGCGGTCTTGTCGGCGACAGTCATTCGTCCAACTTCTCCAGCAGTTTTTCCAGGCGATCGACGTGCTCCGTCCAGAAGGCGCGGTAGTGCGCAATCCAGTCGATGAGCGGCTTCATCCCCCGGGGCTCGACTCGATAGTAGACACACCGCCCGTCGCGCCGGCCGTTCACGAGGCCGGCATCCTTCAAGGCGGCGAGGTGCTGCGAGACCGCCGGCTGGGAGATGTCGAAGCGCGCAGTGAGGTCCTTCACCGCCGCTTCGCCCCGCGTGAGCG
>JBKPBQ010000579.1:0-7792 GCA_046726955.1 Acidobacteriota bacterium | reverse complement strand
GGCGAAGGCGGCGTCGGCGTCGGGGACATAGAGGTGGAGCACCACGGGCGTGCTTCCTTGCGGCGACCGTACGGGCCCTCCCAGGAACTCGTCGGCGAGGTAGACGCGGGAGTCCACGATCTGGATCTCGGCGTGGGCGATGCCGCCTCCGGGGCCGTTCATCCGGTGGAGCTCGTTCGCGCCGAACGCCGCCCTGTAGAAGTCGATGGCCTTGGCCGCTCCCTTGACCACGAGGTGGGGAGTGACCGTGTGGGTGCCTTCGGGGATGTAGTGGACCATGTCGAGCCTCCGGAAATCGAAATGAGGGGCCGAAGCATAACGCGCGCCGGCCAGCGCCGCGAAGGAAATTTAGGGTTACAGGATTTTGGACAGCTCAGCCGGCGAGCAGGGCGCGGGCCAGCCGGGCGCCGACGCGGGCGTTGTCGAGGAGCAGCCCACGGTTGGAGAAGAGGCTGCGGCCATCCGTGAGCACACGGAAGCGCTCGAGGAGGAAGGGGGTGACGTCGCGGCCCCGCACGCGCTCCTGCGCCGCGTCCACGAGAGCTCGGCGCAACGCCCCCTCGTAGAGCTCGGCGGGCATCTCGTGGTCGGCGGGTACAGGGTTCGCCACGACCACACCCGTCCCCGTACCGAGCGCGAAGTGGGTGCGCACGGCGGCGGCCAGGTCCTCGATCCGTTCGAAGCCGCGGTCGAGAGGAAGGCCGCTGTCCCGGTGATAGAAGGCGGGGAAGCGATCCGTCCCCACGCCAAGGACGGGAACTCCCAGCGTCTCGAGAGCCTCCAGCGTCCGCGGCAGGTCGAGCATCGCCTTGGCCCCGGAGCACACGACGGCGATCGGCAGCCGGGCGAGCGCGCCGAGGTCGGCCGAAACGTCGCCGGTCTCCGTGAAGCCGCGATGGACCCCCCCGATGCCGCCGGTGGCGAAGACGGCGAGACCGGCGCGGTGCGCGAGGAGCGCGGTCGCGGCGACCGTGGTGGAGCCAGGCCCGCCTGTTGCGATCTGGGCGGCGAGGTTGCCGAGGTTCAGCTTCGCCACGCCGGGAGCGGCGGCCAGCCGATCGAGCTCGTCCGCGGTCAGGCCTACGCGCGCGCGTCCGTCGAGGACGCCGATGGTCGCGGGAACGGCACCCTCTTCCCGGACAATCGCTTCCATCTCCCGCGCGGTCTCGCGGCCTTCCGGCGCGGGCAGGCCGTGCGTGACCAGCGTCGTCTCGAGGGCGACGACCGGACGTCGCGCGGCCACCGCTTCCCGTACCTCCGGGGCCACCACGACGGGGTCGCTCATCGGCCGTACCACTCCTTCCGACGTCTTGCCGCGTCGTCTGCGGTCGCCGCGAGCAGGCCCGCGGCTCCCAGCTCCGCGATCGCGAAGCTGGCGGAGACGACGCCGCGCTCCAGCGCCTGCTCCGGCGCGTCCCCGAGGAGGATGCCCGCGAGGAACCCGCCCGCGAACGCATCCCCCGCCCCGGTCGGGTCGCGCACCGTCTCGGCTCGGGCCGCCCAGTCCACCGATCGGCCCTCGCGGGCATCGAAGAGCCGGCCTCCTCGCGTGCCGCGCTTCCAGAGCAGATAACGCGTCCGCTCTCCGACGAGCTCGGCGAGCGTCGCCTCGCCCAGCTCGTCCTCGTCCTCGCTCGCGAAGAACACGTCCACGAGGGGAAGGATGGCCCGCCAGACCGGTATCGTGTCGGGCCGCATCAGCAGGTAGGGATCGAGCGAGACGAGCGCCTCCGGTCGCGCCGACAGGGCGGCCACGAGCGTCTGCTGGACGTTCATGGGCATTGGTGCGAGGTGGAAGGCGCGCGCGACGCTCCAGGCGGTGGGGATGTCGGCGGGCCCCGGCGAGACCTCGGCGTGGGATGGCCGGTCGAGCCGGTGCACCACCTGCCGGCGCCGGCCCTCGTAGAGGAGCCAGGTGCGGAGGCCGGGCCCGCCGAAGGGCCGCGCTCCCTCGAGGTCGACACCCCGCGCGGCGAGGGAGTCGAGCGGGGCGCGCGGGTAGTCGCTGCCCACGATGCTCGCGACGCCGACCCTGATCCCCCAGAGCGCAGCCCCGAGAGTGGCGTAGAGCACGGCCCCCCCGGGCTCGGCCATCCGCGTGCCGCCGTCCTCGAAGACGACGTCGTCGACGAGCAGGTTGCCGAGGACGACGAGATCGGGGGTCAACGCGCGGGGAGAGCCGCGAAGGCGCGGGCGAGCGCGCGCAGAGCCTCGGGGTCGATCGGGTTCGACCAGTGGCCGCCCTGCTTGACGGAGGAGCCGACGATGAAGGCGTCGGCGGCCGAGTACTCGCCGAGGTTGGCGGGCGTGATGCCGGAGCCCACGAGGACGGGGATCGCCACCGCGTCGGCCACCGCGCGCACCTCGCGCGCGTTCGCGGGCAGGCCGGTCGCTGCGCCCGTTACGATGAGCCCGTCGGCGAGGAAGAACTCCGCGGCGTGCGCGGTCTCCGCGATGCCGACGTCGGCGGTGATCGCGTGGGCGGAGTGCTTCTTCTTGACGTCCGCGAAGACGGCCACACCTTCCGCGCCGATCTGGCGCCGGTAGCGCAGGAGGTCGCCGGCCGAGGACTCGATGATCCCCTCGTCCGCCACGTGGGCGAACACGAAGCCTTCGACGCGCACGAAGCTCGCCCCCGCGGCGAGCGCTACCGCGAGGGCCTCGCGGTTCGCTCCGGCGAGGACCTGCACGCCGAGGGGCAGCGAGACCGCACGCCGGATCTCGCGGGCGACCGCGGTCATGGCGGCGACGATCTCCGGGCCGACGCCGCCCTTGAGGTACGGGCGGTCGTGCATGTTCTCGATGCCGATACCGTGGAAGCCCGCGGCCTGGTACTGCCGCGCCTCGGCGACCGCCGCCTCGGCCATCGCCTCGACGCTCGCCTCGGCCCGCGGCGTCCCGGGGAGAGCCTGGACGTGAACCATCCCGATGAGCGCGCGGGACCCGCCGAAGATCGCCTTGATCCGCCCTCGCTTGTCCATGCGCCCGCCGCCTAGCCGCGGAGCCGCGACGTGGCGTCGCGCGCGGCCTCCAGGAAGACGGGGCGGGGAAGGATCGCGTGCTCGCGCAGGCAGGCTTCCGTGAACTTGATCGCGTGCTCGTCGCCGTTGCCCACGGCGCGATCGACGAGATCGGGCGGCGAGGGAACGGACGCGGACGACGCGACGGTCGCGGGCGGGCGGCCCAGCGCGGCGTAGAAGCCGGCCGCTGCCTGCCACGCGTAGCGCAGGAGCGAGGCCTGGACGTCCGGCGGCACATGCGGCAGCAGCAGCCGGACGGCGCTCGGCCCCGTGACGCCGTGGATGAACGTGATGACGCCCATGCCGGTCTGCGTCTGCTCGAGGTAGATGCGGGCGAAGGTCACGGTGAGGTCGGAGAGGAAGCGCGACGCGTCGCTCGACGGGTCCACGAGGCCGGCCACGTCCCGGAACGGAGCGAAGTCCGAGAGCGGCGCCAGCCGGTCCGTGATGTTGCCGGAGAGAACCTGCCGTTCGTCGGGGACGCGCTCGACTCCACCGATCGCCTCCGAGGGAAGCTGTGGACGGGGCGCGGCTTGCTCTTCCGCTTCTGGCAGCCGGTAGTAGCGGGCCGCCCAGTAGCCGAGTCCCTCCGCGAGCTCGTGGCGCCTGAGCGGCGTGTCCTTCCGGGCGAGGCTGCGGACGGCATGGCCCGTGCGGATGAGCCCGTGCGTGGCCGCGGCCACGAGGCCCGGGGCGAGGCGGCGGGCCCAGCTCGAGAGAACGGACTCCCAGGGCCCCTCGCCGAGCTGCCGGTCGAAGAACGCGATCCAGTCGCCGACGCGGTCGATGCGGCCGAGGGCCGCGCTCCAGTCCGCCTCGCGTATGGGATCGTGCGACTCGGGCGCCGGTCCGAGGCGCTTGCGGTACGCGTCCACCCAGCGCTCGACGGCGTCCGCGCGACCCAGCGTGAAGAGCGCCTCGGAGGCCATGGGGCCGTGATTCGCGAGCCCGCCGGAGAACTCGGGGCCCGTGGGGGCGAAGCGTTCGAGAGCTTCCTCGAGCGCGTCCTCGGCCCGCGCGCTCGGAGCGGGGGCGGGCGACGGGGCAGAGCTGACCGGCGCGGGGAAGGCGCTCGCGGTCAGGGCTACGCCGGCCCGGAGGAAATCGCGCCGGGACTTCGGCTGCATGCTACTCGCTCCTTGCCGGCGGCGCCTCGAGGGCGGCGGCCAGCTCGCGCAGCTTCGCCTGCACGCGGGGGATGTTCTTCGGTCCCATGCGAAGGAGCGCCTTCTGGGCGGGGCTCATCGCCTCGAGCTTCGGATCCGCGTACTCGTACAGGACGACCGCCCGGACGACGCGCCGTACCGGGACGTCTCCTTCGAGGACGGGGACCTGCAGGA
Organism: Acidobacteriota bacterium; assembly: GCA_046726955.1. Taxonomy (GTDB): domain Bacteria; phylum Acidobacteriota; class Vicinamibacteria; order Fen-336; family Fen-336; genus CAVPGH01. The sequence goes on along the minus strand of JBKPBQ010000579.1, from coordinate 3,432 downwards.
GGGACTGGATGGTCTTGCCGAGGGCAACCGAGAAGCGGCCTTCCGGATGGCCGAGCTCGCGGTAGGCGGCGTCGGTGAGGGGCTCGACGATCCGGAAGACGCGCGCGGCTTCCGCCGCGTCGATCGACACGATGACGTCCGTGAGCGAGTCGAGGCGGCCGTAGCTGCGCGAGTCGATAGCCGTCTGTCCCTTCCCCTCCTTCACGAGGAACGGCGGCTTGGGGGCCAGGAAGGGGACGTGCGACGCCGGGTTCTCGCCGTCCAGCGCGTTGCTGACCACGACCACGAACGTCCGGACGAGATCCTTGGCGCCGAGGAACGTCGCGAACCCGGGATGCGTCGAGAAGGCCTTGGCGAGATCGCGCACGAAGTCGTCGCTCGAGTCGAGGGGAGGAAGGTGGATCGCCGGTGTCGCCGTTGGCGTGGGCACCGCGGCCGCCGAGGGCGGCGGAGCGGGTGTCGCCTTGGGAACGGGCTTCTTGAAATAGAGGTAGACGGCGGTGATGCCCGCGGCGAGAACAACTGCCGCCGCGATGAGCGCGAGCCGAAAGCCGAGCTGAGGCTCGGGCGGGGGCGTGTAGAGGCTTGTCTCGCGTTCGCGGCGCTCGTCCAGCTCGTAGTCGTCGAGGTCGCCCATCGGCCGTAGAAGAAGAGCGTACGGCAGGAGGCGGCTCGGGCCAAGCCCGACTTCGCTCGCGGCCCGAATCGGGGCTATCATCGGGCCCATGGCGCATACCTACGAAGAGCTCCACAAGAAGACGGTCGACGAGCTGCGCGAGATCGCCAAGGGTCTCGGGCCGGACGCGGTGAAGGGTTACAGCCAGCTGAACAAGGACCACCTGCTGCCGGCGCTGTGCAAGGCGCTCGGCATCGAGGCCCACGCCCACCACGAGGTCAAGGGTCTCGACAAGAGGAAGGTGAAGGCCCAGCTGCGCGCGCTGAAGTCGAAGCGGGGCGAGGCGCTCGCCGCCCGCGACCACGACCTGCTGAAGCAGCTCCGCCGGCAGCGGCACCGCCTCAACCGGAAGATCCGCGCCGCGACGGTCTAGCTACCCATCGTAGCTACTCGAAGAGCAGCCGGATCGCGAACAGCACCATCGTGGCGGTGACGACCGTCCTCAGCCAGCCGTGGCCCTTGAGGACGGTGAGACGGACGCCCACGAGGCTCCCCAGCAGCCCCCCGAGCGCGAGACAGGCTCCTTCCGGCCATCGCACCTGGCCGGCGGTCATGAAGACCGCGAGGGCGACGAGCGTCTGGAGAAGGACTGCGACCACCTTGATCGCGTTCCCGCGCACGAGGTCGAAGCCGGCGAGGGTCGTGAGGGCGAGCACGAGGAACCCGACGCCCGCCTGGATGAACCCGCCGTAGATCCCGACGAGGAAGAAGCCCGCCTTCACGAGCCAGGGACGCGCGGCCAATGCGCCCGCGGTCTTCGCGTCGCCGCGCCGGCCATCCGCGATCGTCCACAGGCAGATCGCCATCATCAGGAAGGCGAGGATCCGCTTGAATTCCCGGTCGCCCACGCCTAACGCGAGCCAGGCCCCGAGCGCGCTTCCTACGGCAGTGGGAACGGCCGCCCCGAGCGCCCACCGCCAGTCGAGGACGCGGTGGCGGTGGAAACCCCAGACCGCCCCCACGTTCTGCATGAGCACGCCCACGCGGTTCGTGGCGTTGGCGGGGCCCGCGGGCAGGCCCATGAACATGAGGATGGGGAGCGTGAGGAACGAGCCGCCGCCCGCGATCGTGTTCACGGTCGAGGCCACGAGGCCTACCAGGAAGAGAAGCAGGGCCTCGGGCGCGGTCACGGCGCGCAGCCTACGTCAGCCGGGGCCTTCCCGTCACGCGCGCTCCTCCAGGGACACGAGCCGATCCAGGATGAGCCCGTGGAAGGTGTGGTCGGACGACCGGAACTCCCAGCCCAGGTGCGCGCGGCAGGTGGCGCAGACCTCGATCCGCCAAGCGTAGCCGGGGAACCAGCTCCAGTACGTCGTGGGCTCGCCCACGTAGAGGCAGCCGGTGATGAGCCCGAAGCAGCCGATGCGAAACTCGATCCCCTCGGGGTTCACGAAGGTGTGCGCGTGGGCGCCGCCCACGGCGATGCGAGCGGCGTCGCTCGTGATCGGCCGGCGGCAGGAGGCGCAGGCGAGGATTGCTCGCCCGCCCTCGTCTTCGGCCGGCCGGTGCTCGGGCGTATCGACGGGCTTGGGTTCGGGGCGATCGCGCAGGGCTTCGAGGCCGGGCAGGGTCGTCATTACTAGAAGAGCGAGAGCTGACGATCGTCGCCGACGACGCGTGCGAAGTCCAAACCCAGGAGCGCGAGCACCGGCTCGGCCACGGCCTTCACCTGCTTCTCGACGTAGTGCTCGTAGTCGAGCGGGTGGCGACGGTCGTCGGCGGGCTCGGGTCCGGCCACCGTCACCACGTACGCGACGCGGCCCTTGGTCTTGCCCGCGATCTGCCGCGCCGCCGCGACGTGAGGCGGCGTGGTGGCCGTGTAGGCGCTCGGGTCCTTCCGGAGCGACTTGCGGTAGACGAGGCGGTCGTCGCAGCGTCCGGCGCGGACGTCGGCCACGGTCGCGCGGAGGAACTCCTCCACCGGCTGGTCGGCGAAGAGCCGGCCGTAGAGCTCGCGTTGCACCTGCTTCGCGAGCTCCGTCCAGGCCCCGCGCACCGCTTCCATCCCCGTGAAGACCACGCGCGGCGAGCCGCCCGGCGCGTGGACGAGGCCCGCATAGCGCTTGCGCGCGCCGGCCGTGCCGTGGCGGAGCGCAGGGAGGTAGAGCCGCAGGTAGAGCCGGTCGAACTGGAGCTGCAGCCGGCTCGTCACGCGCCACGTCCGCTCGATGTGCGCGGCAAGGTCGGTCATGAGCTCCTTCACGAGCGCCTCGGCCCAACGCCGGGCCGCGTCGGCGTCCAGCTCTCCCGACTCGACGAAGAGGCTGTCCGTGTCGCCGTAGAGCACGCGCCGTCCCGAAGCCTCGATACGGGCCTTGCACCAGAGGAGCACGTCCTTGCCGAAGCTCGTGATCGCGTTGGCGAGCCGCGCGTCGTAGAAGCGGCAGGCAGGCGTGCCGAGAACGCCGTAGAACGAGTTCATCAGGATCTTGATGGCGTGGCTGCGCACGGCGTCGCCGGCCCGGAGCGCCGCCTCGCGCCGGGGCATGATCTCGTCCAGCATCTCCGTCAGGATGCCGGAGCGCCGGTGGAAGGCCGCGCCGTTAGGCGCGCGGATCACGTCGCTGTCGGGCGTCGTCGGCGACCGCACGAGGTTCCACGGGTCGATCTGGAACGTCCGGATGAGGCTCGGGTACAGGCTCCGGAAGTCGAGGACGGCCACGTTGCGGTGGAGGCCCGGGATCGGCTCGAGGACGTGCCCGCCCGCCATGCTCTCGACGTCCACCGCGCGCACGGACGGCGCGACCACGTTGCGG
>JBKPBQ010000578.1:0-6442 GCA_046726955.1 Acidobacteriota bacterium | reverse complement strand
CCGAGTAGCGGTGCGGGACCACGAACACCCGCGACTTGTCGTACCAGGGCGTGAGGTCGGCCGCGTATCCCACGATCTCCACGCGGTCCGAGGCCAGGTGCGCCACCGTCTCCCAGGCCTTGTAGCCGACGACGTGCAGCCGGCAGTCGACGCGGCTCGCCACGAGGGGCAGGACCTCGCGCACGAGGAACTCCAGCGCGTCCTCGTTCGGCGAGCGCTCGGCGAAGAAGCTCCCCAGGAAGAGCAGGTCCCGCCGGTCCGCGAAGGAGCGCGGCGTAGGTCGCGATTCCACGGGATGGCCCCAGACCGCGATCTGCCCCTCGAACTCCGGCGCGGCCCGGGCGAGGAGTCGCTTCTCGCGCTCGGACACCGTGACCACGAGGTGGGCGTAGCGCAGGAGGTCCAGCTCCTGCCGTTGCCGGGCGGCGACGTCGACGCCGTCCGGCCCCGCTGGGATCGACGTCTTGGCCTCCTCGCGGACGAAGAAGAGCGCCTCCGCGTCGTAGATGACGACCGCTCGGGAGAAGCAGCGCGTGATGTCCGGCCGCACCGCGGCGAAGTTGTGGGGGCGGCTCACGAAGACGACGTCGTAAATCCCCGCCCGCTCCGTCGCGAAGTCGGAGAACCGCCGGCCGTCGCAGATCATCTCGACGCCCAGGCGCTGGAACTCGCTCCGCCAGGGCTCGTAGGGCGTCGGGTCGTGGCTCGGGAAGAAGGTCACGGGATAGTCGCGCTGTCGCAGAAGCCGCAGGATCGCGTGCGAGCGCGGGTACCCGGAGCCCACGTCGCTCGTGGGGACGCGGTCGTCGATGACGAGCAGGCGGGGGCGGTGAGCGCGCTCGCGGGCGCGTAGCGTCGCTCCCGGCGAGCGCGGCTGGTGGTGCGCGAGGTCGTCCTTCCACTTCTCCGCGAACCGCTCGTGGTTGCGCACGATCTGCGCCCAGGCTTCCTCGGTCGAGCTGCTGCCGTACTCGTGATGGAGCGCTCGCGCTCGCGGCTCGTAGAGCACGCGGTGGCCCCGGCGGCGGATCTCCAGGCAGAGATCGGCGTCCTCGTAGTAGGCGGGAGCGAAGCGATCGTCGAAGCCGCCGATCTCGGCGAACAGCTCGCGGCGGACGAGCAGCAGGGCGCCCGAGCAGTAGTCGACCTCCCGGCGGTAGGAGAACTCGGGAGCGGTGGGGTCGGATCCGCGGCCGTAGCCCACCGCGGTGCCGTCCTGCCACACGATGGCGCCCGCTTCCTGCAGGCGGCCGTTCGGCCACACGAGCTTTCCTCCCACCGCGCCGCAGCGGGGATCGGCCCGCGCCGCGTCCACCAGCGCGGACAGGCACCCGGGCGCGATCCGCGCGTCGTTGTTGAGGAAGAGCAGGAACTCGCCGCGCGCGGCCTGCGCCCCCTGGTTGCACGCCTTGCCGAAGCCGACGTTCGCGTCGTTGCGATGGACGGTCACGTGAGGGAGGCGCTCGAGGAGGCGGGGAGTGGCGTCGCTCGAGGCGTTGTCCACCACGACGAGCTCGTACGGCACGTCGGCGTGGGCGAGCAGCGCCTCGAGGCAGGCGTAGGTGTGCCCGACCTGGTTGAAGGTGACCACCACGATCGAGACCGCGGGGTGCTCGGGGCGCGGGAAGGAGAGCGCCCACGAGGGATCGTCGAGGAGCTGGCGCGTCGCCGCGTCGGCCGCGCCCTCCGCGAGGACGCCTTCCCGCTCGGCAACGGGTTCGGCCTTCGCCTCTGGAGGGGGTTCCTTCTCGGCCTCGGGTTCGGGCGCGGCGGCGGGCTCCACCGCGGGCGAGGCCGTCTCCGGGGCCGCGGCGGGCGTGGGCGGGGGCGGGAACTCGACCACCGGCTTCGGCCGGCCGCGGAGCCGCTGCAGCCACTCGCCGACGTAGCGCACCGGCGCGGTCAGCTTCCAGGACGTGGATCGAAGCAGCGATTCCTGGGCTGCGATGTAGGCCTCGACCTGCTGCTCGCGATAGCGCAGCGCGGCCTGGGTCTGCTCGAGGGCGGTCTCGAGGTAGCGTCGCAGGTGCTGCAGTGACGCTTCCTGGGCGCGCCATTCCGCCTGCTGCTGACGGCTCGCTTCCTCGAGCTCCAGCACGCGCACGCGCTGCCGGGCCAGAGCCTGGTGGGTGGTCTGGAGCCGCACCGCGTCTCCCAGCCGCGCAAAGAGCCGGCGGACCTCCTCGGCCTCCTTCTCGTCGAGGCTCGTGAGGCGCCGCAGGGGCTCGGGAGGGGTCGCTCCCACGGCGAGGACGCCGAGGCCGTGGCTGTGGGGGAACGAGAAAGACGGATGCTCGCGGCGGATCTCGTCCCAGAAGCGATGGACGCCGAAACCGTGCTCGCGGACCTCGGTGTCGTGGAAGAGCACGACGCCGCGGCGGCTCGTCTTGGGCAGCCAGGTCGTGAAGTCGCGGCGGACGTCCTCGTAGGCGTGGGCCCCGTCGATGTGCAGGAGGTCGATCGTGCCGTCCGCGAACCGCTCGAGGGCCTCGTCGAAGGTGGCGCGGACGAGGGTGGAGAAAGCGCCGTAGCGGGGATCGTGATACTGGCGGAGCTGCTCGAGGACCTCGTCGCCGTAGAAGCCGGCGTGGGGGTCGCCCTTCCAGGTGTCGACTCCGAAGCACCGGGTGGACGATCCGAGCTCAGCCACGGCCTGGCAGAAGGCGCAGTACGAGTCGCCCTTGTGGCAGCCCAGCTCGACGAGGACGCGGGGAGCGAGCGCCTCCACGCACCAGAAGGCGAACGGGATGTGCCCGTGCCAGCTGTCCTTGTCGGTGAGGCGCCGCGGGACGTCGAGCATCCGCGAGCGGACGAGGTCCGCGGGGAACGTGCCCGCCAGTTGTTCGCGCAACGAGGCCATTTTAGCAGGGTGCCGAAAAAGCAGCCTTCGACAGGGCGCGCGCGCCACCGCTTCGGAATGGTATCGCCGTGGCCGGCCCATTGCGCGAAGCCATCGCTGCCGCGCGCCGCGAGAGGACACTTTTCAGCACCCTGCAGGCCAAGGGTGTCAGAATGTGCGGGCGAGATGGAGTCGAGGCGCATCACCCCCCGCTCCGAGCCGCTCGTGCGGCACCTCCAGCCCTTCGCCCTCGTCGCCCACCTCTGGAAGCATCGCAGCCTCGTGTGGCAGTTCGCCCGCCGCGAGGTCGAGGGCCGGTACCGCGCCTCGTTCCTCGGCCTGCTCTGGTCGTTCGTCCACCCGCTCGTCCTGCTCGTCGTCTACACCTGGGTGTTCGGCGTCGTCTTTCGCGCGCGCTGGCCGGAGAGTCGGACGGGCAGCCTCGGCGAGTTCGCGCTCGTCGTCTTCTGCGGCCTCGTCGTCTTCAACGTGTTCGCCGAATGCCTGGGCCGCGCGGCCTACCTCGTGGTGGGAGTGCCGAACTACGTGAAGAAGGTCGTGTTCCCCCTCGAGATCCTCCCTGTGAGCCTCCTCGCCTCCGCCCTCTTCCACGCCCTCGTGAGCCTGGCGCTCCTCCTCGTGTGCTGCTGGATCTTCCTCGGAGGGCTGCCCGCGACGGTGCTGCTGATCCCGCTCGTCGCGCTGCCCGCGGCCTTCCTCTGCCTCGGGCTCACGTGGCTCGTGGCCAGCCTCGGCGTCTTTCTGCGCGACCTCGTCCACCTCGTGCCGCTGCTCCTCCAGGTCTTGTTCTTCGCGACCCCGGTGATCTACCCCGCGGAGGCCGTGCCGGACCGCTTCCGTCCGGCGGTGGAGCTGAACCCGCTCGCCTGGGTCGTGGAGAGCGTCCGCGGACTACTGTTCGCGGGGACGCTCCCCGACTGGCGCCGGCTCGCCGTCTGGCTGGTCGTGACGTCGGTCGTCATGGTCCTCGGCTACGCCTGGTTCATGAAGACGAAGAGGGGCTTCGCGGACGTCCTGTGAGCTCGACGAGCGAGGTACTCGCGGACGCCGGTCCCGCCCTGGTGGCGACCGGCCTCGGCAAGATGCACCGGATCTACGAGCGTCCCCAGGACCGGCTGAAGCAGATGCTGCTCGCGCGCTTCGGCCGCCGCTACGGCCACGACTTCTGGGCGCTCCGCCACGTCTCGCTCGAGGTACGGCGCGGAGAGACGGTCGGGATCATCGGCAAGAACGGCTCGGGCAAGAGCACGCTCCTCCAGATCCTCGCCGGCACGCTCGCTCCGAGCGAGGGCGAGGTCGTGGTGAACGGCCGGGTCGCCGCGCTCCTCGAGCTGGGCAGCGGCTTCACCCCCGAGTTCACGGGCCGCGAGAACGCGATCCTGAACGGCACGCTCCTCGGGATCCCGAGCGGCGAGGTCGAGCGGCGGCTGCCCGACATCGCGGCCTTCGCCGACATCGGCGAGTTCTTCGACCAGCCGGTGAAGCTCTACTCGAGCGGCATGTTCGTGAGGCTGGCCTTCGCGGTGGCCACGAGCGTCGACGCCGAGATCCTGCTGGTGGACGAGGCCCTCGCCGTGGGCGACGTCTTCTTCCAGCAGAAGTGCTACAGGCGGCTCCAGGCGCTCTCCGAGCGGGGATCCACGGTGCTCCTCGTCTCCCACTCGATGGTGGACATCGAGCGGTTCTGCCGCCGGGCGGTCGTCCTCGACGGGGGGGCGGTGGTCTTCGAGGGCGAGCCCAGGGAGGCCGTTAGGCGGTACTACCTCCTCGAGCAGGGAGGCCCGGCGTCCGCCGCCGCGCGCACGCCCGAAGGCCTACCCGACACGACTCCCGCAGGCGGCGAGGACGACGATAACTGGCCGCCGCCTAACGCTTTTCTGGACATCACGCAGGTCACCCAGGTGGCCGACGGGACCGCGCGCTGCCTCCGCGTCGCCGTCTGCGACAGCGAGGGGCGGCCGCGGCTGACGTTCACGGAAGGGGAGACCGCCCACTTTTTTTCGGAATTCGAGGTCCTGACGGACCTAATGGGGCCAGTGGGCGGATTTAGCATCTACAACCGGAAAGCTGTGCTGGTACACGGCAAGAACACGCTCCAGTACGGTACAGGCTCTCCATCGAGGGCGCCCCGGGGCAGCCGGGTGCGCGTTCGGCAGGACGTCCGGCTCGACCTGGCGCCCGACCACTACACGTTCGAGGTCGGCCTCGCCGCCCTGGGCGGCGAGGGCCAGATCCGGCACGTCTGCCATCTTCCCGCTGTCGGGGGTTTTTCCGTGAATCTCCCGCCGGGGGCCGCCCGGGCGTTGCACTTCGGGGTGGCCAACCTGGCGGGCGAGTGTCAGGTGTCGGTCCTCGAGCCCGCGCGGCCCGCCGCCGCCGGGTTGTACGGCGAGAGATGAGGACGGCTTCGGCGCTCGTTCGACCGCGTCCCTGGGCGGGCCGCGGAGGAGGACTGGATGCAAGCAGTCCGTGCGTTCCATGAGCTCTACTACGACTCGCGGGACACCACCTGGAAGGACACGCGCTGGCGGGGGGTGCGGGCGCAGAAGTGCCCGCTCGACCTCTGGGTCTACCAGGAGATACTGCACGAGGTCCAGCCCGACCTGATCGTCGAGACGGGGACTGCCGAGGGAGGCAGCGCGCTCTTCCTCGCCTCGATCCTCGACCTGCTCGGCCGCGGCGAGGTGATCACGATCGACGTGCTCCTCCGGCCCGACTTCCCGCGCCACCCCCGCATCACCTACCTCAACGGCTCGTCCACCGATCCCATGATCGTCGGCCACGTCTCCGACCTCGTCGGCGAGGGCGACAAGGTCGTCGTCATCCTCGACTCCGACCACACGAAGGACCACGTGCTGGCCGAGATGAAGGCGTACGGCCCGCTCGTGACGAAGGGCAGCTACCTGATCGTCGAGGACACGAACATCAACGGCCACCCTGTGCTGCCCGACTTCGGACCGGGGCCGTGGGAAGCCGTCGAAGAGTTCCTGCAGGGGAACGACCAGTTCGTCGTCGATCGCTCGCGGGAGAAGCTGCTGATGACCTTCAACCCGATGGGCTATCTCCGCCGCCAGTAGACGCCCGTCCAGTCGATCTCGGTCATCGGCTCGTCGATCTCGTGGCGGGCCCGGAAGTCCGTCACCGCCTGCCGGCAGGCGGGGATGGCGCCGTAGTCGTCCACCACGAGGTACCCGCCCGGCGAGAGCTTCGGGTAGAGCGACTCGAGCGCAATGTGCGTCGACTCGTACATATCGCCGTCGAGACGGAGCAGGCTGATGTGCTCGATGGGGGCGGTCGGCAGCGTGTCGCGGAACCAGCCGGGGAGGAAGCGGACCTGTACGTCGAGGAGCCCGTAGCGGGCGAAGTTCGCCTTCACCTCCTCGAGCGGGACCGCGAGCTCCGCGAACGACCAGTGGGGATCGCCGGCGTCGGCCTTGTACGTCTCTGGATCGGCGCGGGGCAAGCCGGCGAACGAGTCGCAGGCCCAGACCGTCCGCTCCGTGTCCTCCAGGGCCTTGAGCACGCCGCGCATGAAGATCGCGGCTCCGCCGCGCCAGACGCCGGTCTCGACGAGATCCCCGG
>JBKPBQ010000577.1:0-11172 GCA_046726955.1 Acidobacteriota bacterium | reverse complement strand
GTGATAGACGGTGATCGATGAAGCCCCGCGGTTGCGGCCTCGTGGTCGTGCTCGCCGCTCTCGCCGTCCCTCCGCGGGCGGGTAACCCCCAGGCGCCGACTCCGAGCACGTCCCGCGAGCTCGACACGCGCGTCCAGGCCTTCCTCGACCGGTCGCGAAACGACTGGCGCGACCTCAACGTCCCCTACGAGGACGGACGCTTCCTGCACGATCTCGTGGTGCGGAAGGGCTTCAAGCGCGGGCTCGAGATCGGAACGTCCACCGGCCACTCCGGGATCTGGATCGCGTGGGCGATGAGCAAGACGGGGGGCCGTCTCACCACCATCGAGATCGACGAGGGCCGCTACAAGCGAGCGGTCGCGAACTTCGAGGCGGCCGGGGTCGCTCCGTTCGTGGACGCGCGCCTCGCCGACGCCCACGGGCTCGTGAAGGAGCTACCCGGCCCCTTCGACTTCGTCTTCTCCGACGCCGACAAGGAGTGGTACACGCAGTACTTCAAGGACCTCGAGGGCAAGATGGCGCCCGGCGGCTGCTTCACCGCCCACAACGTGCTCGACGACTTCGCGGGCATCCGCGAGTTCCTCGACTACGTGCGCGCGCGGCCCGACTACGAGACGACCGTCGACCGGACGAGCCGCTCCGGGATCTCGGTGAGCTGCAAGACGCGCTGACGAGCGCTACCCGAGCGGCTCGCAGTCCTCGGGCAGCGAGCCCGACGCGCAGAGGTTCGCGGCGCTGCGCGCGAAGCAGACCCGCCCGGTCTGGTCGACACCGAAGGAGCGCACGCCGGTCTGCCCGGCCGTGACCGGGGTCGCGGCGTAGCAGTACTCCGCGATCCCGTTCGGGTTCGTCCTCGTGGGCCGGCGCGATCCGCCGACGAAGCGCAGCCGGTAGCCGCTCTTGACCGTGGACGCGGACGCGAGGTCCTGGTCGAGGAACTCCGGCCCGTTCGCTGGGTAATTGACGATGCAGCCCTGCTTGGAGGGAGAGGCAAGGCATTCCGGCGGCCCGTAGCTCCCGGCCGACGCGGCGTACGCTTCCTGCGCGGAGACCATCGTTCGCAGGTTGCCGATGGTCGCCGACTCGTTGGCGGAGACGCGCGCGCGCAGCAGGCTGGGGATTGCGATGGCGGCGATGATCCCGATGATCGCCACCATCATGAGCATCGACGCCGCGCCCGCGCCTGCCATGGTCCGCGGGACGAAGAGCGCGAAAACGTAGGCGAGCGGATTGCGGGCCGGGACCTGCGGGTCTCGTCCGTCCGCCCATGCGGCGACGCGGGCCACGCGCTTCACGAGCCAGGGATAGTCGGCGACGAGCTCGTGAAACGACATCCAGAAGCCGGCGGTGTCCTCGGCCTGCCCCAGGTACTCCGTGACGTTCAGGTCCTGCCAACGGCGTCCGCCGGCGGCGAGCGCGCTCAGCCCCCGCACCGCGTCCTCGACGTCGTCGCAGCAGGCGGCGCCGTAGTTGTCGCACGTCGTCTCGCACGCGCGGAAGTAGGCGGGGCCGAGCAGGGGCAGGAAGCTCGCGGGCAGGAGCACCGGCCGCCACGCCAGGTGGCCGCGGTGCACGTGGCCGAGCTCGTGGCCGAGGTAGAAGTTGAGCGCGCCCGGCCGGCCCTCGAGCGCGTCCACCACGTCCGAGTAGAGGACGAGGAAGTGGCGTCCCAGGAACCGCGTGGCGAACGCGTTCCACGCGCCGTTGGCGTTCAGGAGATACGTCTCGGGGACGGCGTCGATCCTGAGCGTCTGGCAGCAGCGCGAGAGCCGCTGGTGGAGGTCGGGGTACTGCTGGGGCGTGACCCGCACGGCGTTGCCCTTGATGTAGGCGATGAGCCCGGACTGCGCGAACAGGTAGAACACGAAGCCCATGAGGGCGTAGACGGAGCGCGAAGCCGAGCGTGCCCACGAGCAGCACCAGCCAGAAGCCGATCGAGATGACGGCCGAGATCATGAACAGCGTGGGCTCGTTGGCGTACACGAGATCGCGGCCGCGAGCGGAAGAGACGGCGGGACGAGGAGCCGTGTACGCGGGCGTGACGGCCGCGGCGGGGGCCGCGGCAGGGGCCGCGGCAGGGGGAGGCGGGCTGGCCTCGAGAGGCGCGGCCGCCGCCGACTGAGCGGTGCCGCAGCGGCACGTGTCGATCCGGATCGGTACGTGTCGGCCGCACTGCGGGCAGTTCCAGAAGCGCCCGGACGGGCCGGTGCCGGCGAGTGCCTGCGCCATTTCGTCACCCCCACCGCAACACGGGGCGCAGGGCTCGGGACCACGGCGCACCGTATGCCGAGCGCAGGCTATCACGGGGAGGTCGGCCGGACGCGTGACGGCCGTCGCGTGACCGCGCTCACACCCCGGGATCCCACCCGGGCGGGAATCGGCCACGGAACCCCTCGGCCGGCGGGTTCAGGCGGCGACGGAGAACGACGAGACCCTGATAGGCTGCAGCCGGCAGCGACCCCGCCCCGTGTTCCGCACCGAGGTGCTTCCGTGACCCGAACGTCCCTCCTCGCCGTCTTCCTCATCGTGACGACGGGTGTCGAGCCGCGCGCGGCGGAGACCGCGGCACCAGGTCGGCTGCGCCACGCGCTCCAGGTGAGCCTGGATCCCGAGCGGGGCCGCCTCGCCGTCGAGGACGTCCTGAGCGTGCCGGGCTCGGCGCTCGCCGGGGGCGAGCTGCAGTTTCTGCTGCACGAAGCCTTGACGCTCACCTCCTCGGAGCCGGCCGCGAGCGAGATGGCGGCCGACGCCGGATCGGCCCCGCGATTCTTCGGGATCAACGCCGGCACGGACGACCTCTACGCCCAGGGGAAGCTGAAGCGCTACCGCGTGCCGCTCCCCGAGGGCGGCGGCACGCTCCGCCTCTCCTACGAAGGCCGCTTCGACTTCGGCCTCTCGGACGAGAAAGAGCAGTACGCACGCGGCTTCCGCGAGACCGTCGGGATCGTCTCGAAGGAGGGCCTCTACCTCGCGGCGAGCGGCTTCTGGTACCCGTACGTGGGCCGCGAGCTCGTGGAGTTCGAGCTCAGCGTCGCGGAGCCCGCCGGATGGCACGTCGTCGCCCCCGGCAACGGCACGTCGCGCGGACCCGACGGGCGCGCGCGCTGGGACTCGCACGGCCCCGTCGACGAGATCGCACTCGCGGGCGGGCCGCTCGTCGTGTACCGCGAGTCCGCGGGCGCCGTGGAGACGCTCGCCTACCTGCGCCAGAAAGACGACGCCCTCGCCGCGAAGTACCTGGCGGCGACGGCGCAGTACCTCGAGCTCTACCGCGGCCTCGTCGGGCCGTACCCGTACGCGAAGTTCGCCCTCGTCGAGAACTTCTGGGACACGGGCTACGGCATGCCGTCGTACACGCTGCTGGGACCCCAGGTCATACGCTTCCCGTTCATCCTGACCTCCTCGTACCCGCACGAGATCCTCCACAACTGGTGGGGCAACTCGGTGTTCGTCGACTACGCGAGCGGCAACTGGTGCGAGGGGTTGACCGCCTACATGGCCGACTACCTCCTCCAGGAGCAGCGCGGGCAGGGCGCGGCCTACAGGCGCGACACGCTGCAGAAGTACGGCAGCTACGTGAAGGAGGGCCGCGATTTTCCGCTCGCCGACTTCCGCTCTCGGCACAGCGCGGCGACGGAGGCCGTGGGCTACGGCAAGACGCTCATGCTCTTCCACATGCTGCGCCAGCAGCTGGGCGACGAGGCCTTCCGGCAGTGGGCGGGCACCTTCTATCGCGAATACCGCGGCAGGCAGGCGTCGTTCTCCGACGTCCGCCGCTCGATGGAGTCCGTCTCCAGGCGGGACCTCGCGCGGTTCTTCGCCGACTACGTGGAACGGCCTGGGGCGGCCGTCCTGCGCGTCTCGGGGGCGACGGTGCGCGAGCGGAGCGGCGGCGGATACGAGGTCATGGGCGCTCTCGACGAGACCCAGCCCGGACCGCCGCTCGCGCTCGACGTGCCCGTCGTCGTCCAGACCCTCAAAGCGCCCGTGTCGGCGCTCGTGAGGCTCGACGCGGCCGAGACCGCCTTCACGATCGCGACCGAATCTCTGCCCCTCGCGCTCCACGTGGACCCCGCGTTCGACGTCTTCCGCTGGCTCGACCCGCGCGAGACGCCCGCGTCCCTCGGTCAGATCTTCGGCGAGCCGCGGATCCTGGCGGTGCTGCCGGCGGCGGCCTCAGCGGCCGAGCAGGCCGCGTATCGGGCCCTCGTGGAGGGCTGGCGCAGCGACAGCCACCAGCCGGAGTTCCAGATCGACCGCGAAGTTCGCGAGCTGCCGAAGGACCGGGGGATCTGGATCCTCGGACGGACGAACGCGCTCGCCTCGCGCCTCTTCTCGTCGGGCGGGGACTTCACGCTCGACGGCGCCGCGCTGACCGTCGGCGGCGAGACGATGCCGCGGTCCGGGCACGTGGGCGTCCTCGTCCGCCGGCACCCGTCGAGCCCGGAGCGCGCGATCGGCTTCATCTTCGCCGACGGCGTGGCGGCGCTGCCGGGACTCGGTCGCAAGCTGCCGCACTACGGCAAGTACTCCTACCTGGGGTTCGAGGGCGAGGAGCCCGTCAACGTCCTCAAGGGGCAGTGGACGGCCGGCGACTCACCGCTGCGAGTCGACCTGCGTCCTCCGGCCGAGCGCAGCACGACGCTCGCGTCCCTGACCCTGCCCGCGCGGAAGCCCCTCGCCGAGCTGCCGCCCGTCTTTTCGCAGAAAGCGCTTCTCGAGCACGTCGCCTGGCTGTCGGCGCCGGAGCGCGACGGACGCGGCATCGGCACGAAGGGGCTCGAGGCCGCGGGTGACTACGTGGCCGATCGCTTCAAGGCGATGGGCCTCCAGCCGGGGGGGGACGCCGGAACGTACTTCCAGGCTTTCACCGCCGAGCGCTCGCCGTCGGGCGCGCCCGTCGTCCTCCGCAACGTCGTCGGCGTGCTGCCGGGATCGCAGGCGGAATGGGCGGGACAGTCGGCGCTCTTGACCGCGCACTACGACCACCTGGGCCGCGGCTGGCCGGACGTGCACGCGGGGGACGAGGGCAAGCTCCACCCGGGCGCCGACGACAACGCGAGCGGGGTCGCGGTGATGCTCGAGCTCGCGAAGGCGCTCGCGGCCGGCGAGCGTCCGCTGCGCACGCTCGTCTTCGTGGCGTTCTCCGGAGAGGAGGCGGGCCTCCTCGGCTCGCGGCACTACGCGGAGCATCCGGCGTTCCCGCTCGAGAAGACGATCGGTGTGATCAATCTCGACACCGTGGGGCGGCTGTTCGACGGCAAGCTGCAGGTGCTGGCGACGGGCAGCGCCTCGGAGTGGCCCCACATCTTCAGGGGCGCGGGCTTCGTGACGGGCGTCGAGGGCCGCCTGATCCCGGGAGGCCTCGAGTCCTCCGACCAGAAGAGCTTCATCGAGCGCGGCGTGCCCGCGGTGCAGGTCTTCACGGACCCGCACGCCGACTACCACCGGCCCGGCGACACCGCGGACAAGATCGACGGCGCCGGGCTCGTGAAGGTCGCGACGTACGTCAAGGAGGCGATCGCTTATCTCGGCGAGCGGCCGGAGCCGCTCACGAACACGATCGCGTCGATGAAGGGCGCGTCGCCAAACGCGACGAGCCGGGCCGCGCCGCCTTCCGGTTCGGGTCAGGGCCGCCGCGTGAGCTTCGGCACGGTGCCGGACTACGCGTTCCCGGGCCCCGGCGTGCGGGTGGCGGGCGTGACGCCCGGATCTCCGGCGGAGAAGGCCGGGATCCAGGAGGGCGACGTGGTCCTCCAGGTGGACGGGAAGGACGTCGCCGACCTCGCCGGGTTCGCGGCGCTGCTGCGCGGTCTCACGCCCGGACAGACGGTGCAGGCCGTCGTGAATCGGGGCGGCTCCGAGTTGCGGCTCGACGTTACGGTCGTAGCGCGCTGAGTCGGGGCCGCCCGGTGCGGCCGGCGCGCACGAGCCGCCGCCGGCGGACGTCCACACGCATCTGCGAGAAGTCCCCGAGCCGGGCGCGCACGCGAAGCGAGGCGATCCGAGTGGCGGGAATGCGCGCGGTCGAGGCGACGCGCCGCCGCACGGCCTCGTCCACGGCCTTGGCGGCCGCGCGCTGTCTCGCCGCGGGCAATAGCGACCCCGAGGCGGGCGCTCCCGCGCTCAACACGTGGTGCACGCCCACGATCGTCCCCGTGCTGCGGTCGTAGAGGACGAACACCTGCGCGGCCCCGGACGGCGGCCGACGGACTCGCTCGATTCTCCCTGAGATCATCGGAGGTTCTCTCCTTCCTCAATTGCGGAACAGGACCGTGACCTGCGCCCAGGCCCAGGCGAACTCCGCCGTGAGCGCGAGCGTCACCGCATAGGCCTGATCGATGTCGATCGCGTTGTAGAAGAAGTCCGCGGGGACGTCGACGTCCTCGATCTCGCCCCGCGCGTTGACGTGCTGGTAGTGCGTGATGTTCGCGCCGATCGCCCCCGAGCGATCGCCCTCGAATCCTTGCGCGAACGCGCTGACGGCCATCGTGACGGTGATGTTCGGCTGGGGGACCCCGAAGATGGGGTTGAACGGTACGGTTATGAAGACGGTGATCGGCTCGGGACCGTTGCTGACGCAGTTGATGGCGAAGTGCCATACGTCGGTGATCATCGCGCGACCCTCCGGCGAGTGATCGAAGCTCTCGAGGTCGGCGCTGCCCGCGTACGGGGTCCCGTCAGGGGCGGTCGTCTCCAGCTGGCCCGCCCGGGTACCCTATCCATCCTACGCGACCGGTCGCACCCTGCTAGAGACGTCTAACGGCGCGGAAGGCCTTCGCGTAGTGCCCCGTGCCGTCGAGCACCGAGGTGCCGCCGACGTCGCCGAGGGTCGGCCCGTTAGGCGTCTTGCGGCTCGAGAGGAACCGGCGCGCGCCGTCGCGATCGAGGCCGAGATACATGCCGACGTGATCGAGCTGCGGTCCGTCGTCGGCGTCCCCGTCGAAGAACACGAGGTCGCCGACGTCGAGCGCGCCGAAATCCGTCACCTGCGTTCCGGCGTCGGGCACCAGGACCAATCCCGGTCCCTCGGCGTACATCTCGAATGCCCGTCGGGGCAGGGTGCTACCGCGTTGGGGCACGATCGACAGGGGGATGGTGTCCGGGTAGACGGTGCTCGGGAGCTGGTGACGGTATCCCCAGACCATCCTCATGTACCCCGAGCAGTCGAGGCACCGCTCCTGGGTCGCCTCGGGCGGATCCGCGGGTGGATCCGCGTACGTTCTCGGATAGAGCCACCGGAGCCCGAGGTAGTCGTTGAAGTCGGAGCCTTCCTGCCTCCGCCCCTGCGCGTCGAGCGGTCCGTACGAAGCGTCGCCGGCGATCTGCAGGTCGCCCTCGCGCAGGACGGGCGCCCCCTTCACGTATTGCATCGCGATGGCCAGCGCGTCGGGAGTGCCCGCGCGGTTCGCGGCCAGCGCGCTGCCGAGCCAGCGTTCGTCCACGTGGCCGTCCACGGGACCGGGGGCCGGCCGCACCCATGTCGCGTGCTTGACTTCGACGCGCTGCGTCTCGCCCCCTCGCCGGAAGGTCTCGTCGAAGGTGCGCTCGGGGCCGGCGAGGGTGACGGTGTAGCAGCCCGGTGTGAACGTGGCCACCCACTCGCCGGCTTCCGACACCTCGATGCGCGTCGGGTTCTGGCGCGTCTCGAACGTGTTCACGGGGCCGCCCTCCGCACTCAGTACGGCGCCAGCTCGGACTGCACTTCGGCGAACGCCTCGGGCCACTCCGCTTCCGGCATCTCGTATTCCGCCTCCCGGCCCGCCCCCGACGCGAGCGCCAGGTTGCCGCCGAGAACGAGCAGGCTCTTGACCGTGCTCTTGTCGGCGGGCACCGGGATCGGGTTGGCGGAGAGCTGCAGTCCGGGGACGCCGGGGCCGCCGAAGTGGATGAGGCCGGGGCCGTAGCCGGCGCCGGGCACCACCAGGAGGCCGGGGCCGGCGAGCGCCCCGAACGGGAAGGCGCCGCGCACGCCGCGCACGTCCACGAGCCGACACTGAGAGAGCTCGGGCAGGTTGGGCCGGCCGAGGTTGGCGTCGATGTGGATCCGGAGCTGCGCGCACAGCTTCGCGACGAGCTGGGCGAACACGGAGACGTCGACGCGCAGGGTGAGCTTCAGCGGCCCCAGGCGGAGCTTGGCTCCGAGCGACGCCGAGGCCCGCATCAGCACCTCGATCGAGGCCCGAAGATCCGCACGAATGTCGATCCGCGTACGGCCGGCGGGCAGCGCGACCTCGATGCCCCAGCCCGAGAACGTGTACTGGCCGGACTGGCGGGTCCGCTGCTCGTCCACGCGCACGGTGGCCTCGGCCCGGGTGACGATCGCGATGGGCAGCCGGAGTCCGGGGACGACCGAGTTGAGGGGGATCACGTCGGGCGGCAGCTTGGTCGCCACGCGGGGCGCGATCCTCGGCACCGACACGCACAGTGTCGACGTGCCGGTCGTCGGCGTCGGCGGCTTCTCGCAATTGCAGTCCTTCAAAGGCGCAATGACGCGGACCACGACCCCGCGGTACCGCGCGTCTTCCTTGTTGTCCGGTCCGTACGCGCGGGCGTGCTGCTCGCCGGTGCCGTAGAAGCCGTAGACGGTCGGGTGGGTGATTCCCGCGGCCTGGAACGCGCAACGTACGGCGTGGAGCGTATTGAAGGCCCGGTTGCGGGAGAGCGGAGCGTTGTGCCGGCCGGAGGCGGTGGTCGACGTCTCACCGTAGGTGAACACCCGGATGGGATCGGTCCCCGAGTAGCGTCCCTCGCGGATGCCGGCCTGGACCCGCTGCGTCAGCTCGGCGATGACCTTCTTGTGCGGGGCCTTGAGCTCGTGACGATCCACGTCGAACTCCGCGAGCCCGAACACGAAGACCTCGGCGTGGGGGACGAACCGGATCTCCGAAGCCCACCCGCCCACGGTTTCCGGCTTCTTCGTCCCGTAGGGCCAGGGCTTGCCGTCGAACGTCGTGTCGCCGCAGGTCTTGGGAAACTGCTCCGGCGTCCGCATGATCTCGCTGTCGGAGGCGAGACTGCTGGTGGCGAAAGGCGACTCCCATTCCGCTTCCGTGCCGTCGGGGGAGAGGGTTTCCTGCCCGTACTCCTGGCCGTACTCGAACGAGCCGGCCTCGGCTTCGGAGGGGGCGAACGGCGCGCCCCACTCCGATTCGCCGGCGGGGTACGCCTCGCCGTAGGGGCTCTCGCCGGTGGTCGTCTCGGTCGCGACCTCTTGAGTGCTAGTGCTCTCGGCCCAGGGGTATGTCATGACCGACCTCCCGTCGCGGTGCGCGGAACGAGCCGTGGCACGCTGAGCGGCTGACTCTCGGGGATGCGCAGGGGCTGCGCCGGCCCGGCCGTGACGACGTTGCCGACCGGCCGGTCCTTGACCCGCTCGCCGGTGGCGGACTGCCACAGGTCGATGATCTGGTTCATGTTGATCGAGAGCGGGGTGCCGGGAATGTAGAGCGTCGCGGCGAGCGCTGGGTTGTTGATGACTCCCGACTCGAAGAGGCGGAGCACGCCGGACATGAACCCGGCCAGCTCGAAGAGCTCGCGCGACCGGGGCGCCGGGCTCATGCCGACCTGGCGGGCGACGAGGGCCAGCCGGTCGGCCGGGCTCGTGGCCTGGGCGTTCAGGGCGAGCACGATCGGCGTGTTCTCGGAGAGCGTCAGCTCGAACCAGCTCAGGAGCGCGACGCTCGCGAACTCCTCGCGGGCCAGGAAGCCGCCGCGCCGGCGCATGTTCAGCATGTCGCGCAGGCTGTCGCAGAGCAGCAGGAGGTAGGCGTCGTCGGTGGCGTTCGCGCCGACGGCGTTGTTGCGGTTCTCGTAGCCGAGCCAGACCTGGCGCAGCAGCTCGGCCCACTTCTCGCGGAACGACGTGTTCACGCCGGCGCCGGTGTGCTGCTTCCACTCCTGGCCGCTTCCGTTCGTCGTCGCGCGCGCCCCGACCGGATGCGCGAGGTCCATCCCGAACATCCGCCAGTAGGCGTTGCGGCGGACGACTCGCGCCTCGGGGCGGAGCTGGCTCGTGACCCCCGTGATCGAGTGGGGCGCGGGGTCGCGGAAGAAGAGCTCCTCGGTGACGCGCAGCCACTGGATGGCCTGGTTGGTCTGGCCCTGGATGTCGAGCGTCTCGCCCAGGGACGCGCGCCGGATCACTTCGGCGAAGATCTCCACCACCCCCGTGTTCTCGAGCAGGTAGGCGTAGATGAGGTGGTGCCAGAGCGGGGCTACCGGCAGGCCCGGGCCCGCGAGGCCGGTGAAGGCCGCCGTGTTCGCGGGGTTGATCCCCGAGGCGCCGGCCAGCGAGACGTTGCCGGGAGGCGGGCTGTCGAGCGCGGGGATGATGTTGTTGGCACCGAGGTACGCCTGCACCCCTGGTGCCGGCACGATGACGGCGCCGGAGCCCCACACCTCGTCCAGCCAGCGGCTGAGCTGCGCCGGGTGGACCTCGAGGATGGCGGCGCGCCCGAGCGGGCCGGCCCCGAAGACGTCGGCTAGTAGGTTGAACATGACCCGCTCCCTTCCTTTTCCTTCTCTCCACCCGTCACCCCGACCACGGCATCGCGCTCGTCGAGGAACTCGATCCGCGCGATGCGGTCGCGATCGTTGATGCAGTCGGGTAGCCAGATCCGGCCGGCCCCGGCCTGCGCGTCCACGATCACGACACCCGACTCGAGGAACACCCGCGCCCGCACGCTACGAGCGGGCGGGACGACGGCGACGGCCCCTCCCGCGCGCTCGACCCGCAGCAGCGCGATCTCGAGACCGTGGATGCCCATCCGCCCGCCGAGGTCCTTGTACTTGTCGATGACGACCTGCTGCTCCGGGGTCAGCTTGTGCAGGTCGGAGAGCAGCCCGCCGCGTCCCTCGATTGCCTTCAGGAGCCGCTCGAACTGCTCCTGCGTGAGCCCCAGGCGCATCGTCGCCATGAGGGCAGCCAGCTGCTCGTCGCGCAAGCGCCGGGCCTCGATCTCATCCGCCACGCCGCCGTTGACCGTTGACGCCATGATCGTCCTCCTCGTTTTGCGTCCCATCTCACGCGCTCTTGGCCAGGGCCGGCCCGCCCAACGCGGCTAGCCACGCCTGCAGCCCGCGACGGTGCTCCGTCCCTCGCGCCGGGTCCGACGCGGCGCGCACCGTCAGGAAAGTCAGGATCCGGATCGACTCGCGACGCTGCAGGTA
>JBKPBQ010000576.1:0-10904 GCA_046726955.1 Acidobacteriota bacterium | reverse complement strand
AGGAGACGTTGTCGAGCGCCTTCTGCACCGTGTCGCCCGAGCAGGCGACCAGCACCTGCACGCTGTAGCGCGAGCCGGCCTTCTTGACCTCCGACGTGAAGTCGCGCGCCGCCTCCGCGAACTCTCCCCGGCGGAGCCGGCCGCGCGCGTCGGCAGCGGCGGGAGCGGGGCGCGTCGTCGCGGGAGGTGCCGTGGCAGGAGGTGCCGTGACCGGAGGGGCGGACGCCACCGGTGTCGCGGGCGGCCGTGTCGCCGGCGCGACGCTCGCGGCCAGCGACGGACTCGGGACCGGCGAGGGCGCCGTGGACACCGGCGGCGCGGGAGTCGCCGCGCGGAGCGTGGTGGGCGCGGCTGGGCTCGGCTTCGGGTTCGAGGCGACGTTGGTCTGTCCAGAGCCACGCATGAAGAGGAAGTAGTAGCCCGCCGCGGAAACGCCAATGATCACGAGCACGGCGATCGCCACCGGAAGGATCGGACGGCGAGGCGCGCGCCCACGCCGTATGCCGGAGCCGCTGCCCGAGGGCGGACGGAACTGCGGCTCCCAGCGTTTCTCCTGCTGGGGCGGCCGGGGCACGGGCGAGCGCATCCGCATCGAGGCCGAAGGGTTGAGCGAGGCGGACGGCGGGTGGGAGGCCCCCGGGTTCGTGCCCGGGTTCGTCCCCGACGGATTCAGCAGCGCGTCGAGGGCCGCGAGGTCCTCCTTGCTCGGCCGCGACGGAGGCACCGTGACGGAGTCCTCGATGTCGTGGCGGGCGGGAGCGGAGCCGCCGATCTGGATCTCGGGACCGCTCGCCGCGGGCGGGCTCGGCACGGCCGCCGGCATCCGGAACTTCGGGTTCGTCTGCGAGTCGTTTGCGCCTAACGCAGGTAGCTCCGCGGTCGTGGGCGGAGGCGAAACGGGAGCGGGCGAGGGAGGCGGTGCCGGCGGCTCGAAGGAGAGATCCGGACCGGGATTCAGCTCCGCAACGGGATTGAACGAGAAGCCGGCGGGCTCCGACGGCTCGGAGATCGCGAACGCGCTCGGCTCCTCGGCCGCGGTCGGCGGCTCCATCGGAGGGAGAGCCGCGATCGGAGCCGACGCATCCGCGAGCAACCCCTCGATGGGCGGGCTCTCGGCCTCTTCCGCGCCAAAGCCCGAGCCGTGCGGCTCGTTGAAGGGGACGTCCGGCAGCTCCGGCGACTGCGTGGGCTCGACGAACGAGGATCCCTGGGTGAAGAACGGGGCATCGTCCTCGGCCCCTTCGAGAGCCGGCGCACCCTCCGCCCCGCCGCCGCCGAAAGTCGACGGCGCAGCCTCGCCGAGGTCGAGCTCGTCGCCGGCGGGCGCCGCCGCCGCCGCGTCCAACTTCTTGGCGAGGCCGAGGAACAACAGGCCGCAGGCGAGCTTGGCGCCGTCGAACTCGTCGAAGCGGGTGAGGGCGACGGCGTCCTTCAGCGAGCGCTGGCCGTCCAGCCGCTCCAGCAGCGTTCCCACCTCGCTGCGGATCTCCGACACCTGCGCTTCCCAGTCCGGCACCGCAGCGAGGACGACGCCGAGGCTCTCGAGGTGGCGCAGCACGAACCCGCGATCGGTGATGCGGGAGCCCGCGGCGAGGAGCAGCTTCTCCGTGGACAGCTTGAGGTCGACTGCGCCCTTCGGGAGCACACCGTCCTCGAACTCGAAGGTCCCCGTCTCGTAGCCGATGAGGTCGGAGAGGATCCGTTCGACCTTGATCCGAGCCGCTTCGCCCAGCTCTCGCTGGTTGACATAGCCGCTCTCGGCGAGGACCTTCGCGAGGGGGTTGCCGGGCCCGACCTTCGTGTTGACGTCGTCGAGCTGCTCCTGCGTGATCTTGCCGTTCTCGATGAGGATGGCGCCGAGCTGGTCCTTGGGGTCGTTGGAGGAGCCGAAGAGCACCCGTCCGCCCCGGAAGTAGAGGGCCTTGGGGTGCGTCGGGCCTTCGACCTTCAGGGAACCCGTGGCTCCACGCCGGTAGAGGTCCACGAGGAGAAATGGGAACGTCTTCGGGTCTATGTTCCCGGAAAGCGGGAACGTGTCCGCCATCACACCCCCGGGGCCGCGCCGCGAGCCGGGGGGGGCTCGGGGTGCATCACGCGCGGACTCAGCATATTACGGCCCAGTCTAGCACGAGCGGCGGGGCCTTGGACAGGGCATTTCGGGGCCCGGGTTTTGGTAAACTCACTCTTCCCTGGCGCGAGGCGCGCAAGCGGAGGGATCCTGAAGCGCATCCTGGGGATCTGAACGGACCGGGGCCGCACCCCGATCGCCTGGACTGCCGTGCCCTACCTGATCGACGGCAACAACCTCCTCGGCTCGTGGGGCGGTCCGCGCGGGCAGGACGACCGCCGCGGCGAGGTCGTCCGCCGAGTGGCCGCCTTCTGCCGCGCCCGCGGGGCGAAGGCCACGCTCGTCTTCGACGGCCATCCCCTGCGGCCGGAGATGGCGACCCAGGACCTCGGGCCGCTGTCGTTGCG
Organism: Acidobacteriota bacterium; assembly: GCA_046726955.1. Taxonomy (GTDB): domain Bacteria; phylum Acidobacteriota; class Vicinamibacteria; order Fen-336; family Fen-336; genus CAVPGH01. The sequence goes on along the minus strand of JBKPBQ010000576.1, from coordinate 8,429 downwards.
TGTGCCGCCGCCCGGGGAAGACGCCGACACCGTGATCCGCGAGCTCCTCGAGCGGGCTCCCCGCGCGGCCGACTACGTCGTGGTCACGTCGGACAAGGCGCTCTACTCGTACGCGAAGACGCTCGGGGCCCAGGTGCTGCGCGCCCACGAGTGGAACGCGATCGAGCGGAAGCTTCCCTCCGCGACGAAGGCGGGATCCGAGAAGCCCGACCGCGAGGACGACGTGGAGGGCTGGCTCCGCCGCTTCGGCGAGGAGTAGCGCCGCATCACCTCGCGAGCTCCGCCACGCGACGTTCGAGGTCCCTCGCGATCGTCTCGGCCGTCCGCCCGCGCTCGTAGACGACGGGATCGCCGAAGATCACCGAGACCTCTCCCGGTCGGGCGATGCGGCGGCTCGCCGATTTCAGCGCGAACAAGCCCTGGATGAACACGGGAAGCACGGGGAGGCCGAGTCCGTCGGCGAGGAGGCCGATCCCTGGGAGGAACGGGCTCATATCCCCGTTAGGCGTTCTCACGCCCTCGGGAAAGACCACGACGCTGTGGCCACGCTCGACGCTCTCGCCTGCATAGCGGAAGCTCTTTCGGAAGCCGCTCTTCCGGGGCAGGGGCAAGACGTTCATGAGTGCCGCGAGCACAAGGTAGGCCAATGGACCACCGAGCCGCTCGCGCGTCGAGGCCGCGAGCGACGGGTGCCTGTAGCGGCGGAGCATCTCGCCGTCCATCGCCACCGCCGCTCGGCGCAGCCGACGGGGAAGGGCCGCGAGGATGAGGACGGGATCGACCATCGTCACGTGGTTGGCCACGATCAAGAGAGGCGGGCGAGCGGCGACGAGACGCTCGTACCCCGCGACGCGCAGGGGACACAAGATGCGCGCGATCGGAAGCAGGAGCAGCTCGCGCAGCAGCGGCCGTAGCCAGGTAACGGGCGGCCGCTGCGCCCATTCGGGATAGGGATAGGGGACCGGCGAGTCGCTCCCTCCCTCCGACACGAGCGCTTCGACCTCCGCGACGGTCGTCGCCGGCGTGAGCGCGGCCTCGTCGATGTCGACCTGGAACTGCTCCTCGAGCGCGGCGGCGAGCGCGACCCGCGCCAGCGAGTCGAGCTTGGCGCCTTCCCCGAGGGTCGCGTTGCGGTCGGCGGGGATTTCGCCGCCCACGGACGCGAGAGCCTGGGCGAGCGCTCCTCGCGTCCGCGGCAACGCGGCGCTCGCGGTCGTGCCCTTCCGCACCACTTCCGCCACGATAGGCTTCCGCACCTTGCCGGTGGCCGCCGTGCGGGGAAAGTCGGGCTCGGGCCAGACGAAGAAGCGGCGCATCTGCTGATGCGGGCCCAGCTCCAGGTTGGCCCGCCGCACGGCCTCGCCGGCGTCCGCGCCGGGCCGGAGAGTCATCACGGCAACCGGCTCCGGCCCCTGCGGACCGTCCACGCCCACGACGGCGCTCCCGCGCACCCCGGGCTGGCGGTCGAGCGCGGCTTCGAGGTCGGCGGGGTAGAGATTGAGCCCGGCGGCGGTCACGATGACCTCCTTGTCCCGTCCCTGGAAGAGGAAGCTGCCGTCCGGTTCCCGCCGCACGAGGTCGCCGGTCTCGAGCCAGCCTTCGGCATCGGTGAGCGGCGCCGGCCCGCCGCGCCAGTAGCCGGGAGACACGCTCTCTCCGCGCACCAGGACCTGGCCCTTCTCGTCGACCCTCACCTCCGTGCCGGGGAGCGCCTCGCCGATCGAGCCGGCGGTGCTCTTGAAGGGATTGACGAGCGTCACGAGGGCGGCCGTCTCCGTCATCCCGTAGCCCTGCACGACCACGAATCCCAGCTGGCGCCAGAACGCCTCGGTATCGCGCCGTAGCGTCGCGCCGCCGGTGGCGAGGACCAGGAATCGCCAGCCGAAGCGGCGGTGAACGTCGCGGAACGTCCACCACCGGCGCCACAAGGGAAAGGAGTCGGCGGCGCCGAGTGCGGCTCGCCGCGCCTCGAGGACACCCCGGGCCTTCCATTCGCGCTCCACGGCCTCGCGTAGCAGCTCGAGCTGGCGCGGGACGGCGACGAGCACGCCGATCCTCTCCCGCCGGATCGTCTCCACGATGTCGCTCGTCTTGAGCGAGGCGGGGAAGTGGACGGTGGCTCCCAGCACGGGGGGAACGAAGATGCCCGCGAGCTGGCCGAAGACGTGCGTGAGCGGAACGAGGCTCAGGAAGCGCAATGGGCGTGTGAGACGCGCGACCCACGGGTGCCTCGCGACCTCGTGCTCGACGGCCTCGAGGTTGGCGAGCACGTTGCCGTGAGTGAGGCAGACGCCTTTTGGTTCGGCAGTGGTGCCGGAAGTGAAGACGATCTCGAGGAGGTCTCGGCGTCTGAGCGTGGCGGCGACGGGATCGGCCGAGCGGCCCGCCACGATCCGGTCGATGTCGGGAAGGATCAGCGTGTCCAGGCCCGGCAGCGGCCGGTCGGCGAGGGCGAGGCGAGGCTGTACCTGCTCCCGCACGCGCTCGACGAAGTCCGGCGCGCTCCCGGGATCCAGGGGCACGGCCACGACGCCGAGCGCCATTCCCCCGAAGAAGGCGACGACCCATTGCGGACTGCCGTCCGCCAGGAAAAGCACGCGGTCGCCGCGGCCGATGCCGCGCGCTTCGAGCTCGCGGGCGAAGCGGAAGGCGGTAGAGCGGACGCGCTCGTAGGACCAGGAGGAAGGACGCAGCCCGGCGCGGTGGGCGAGAGCCGGGGACGATCCCCAGCGCGCGCAATCGTCGAGAAGGCTGGCCAGGTGCTCACGGGCCATTCGTCAGGCCTCGAAAGGATCCTAGACCCTCTCACGTCGAGCCGCGCCTTGACTCGGGCGCCCCGGGGGCGTAAACGACGCCTGGGAATCTCCCCGTAGACAGGAGGGCGACATGTCCACACGAGTGGTCCTCGCCGTCTTCGCGGTCGCCGCTGCGATCATCGTGTTCGTCTTCGCCTGGGTCGCCCTGAGCACACGGCGAAGCCGCACGGTGGACGCCGGTGCCGCGGGGCGATTGCGCCAGGCCTTCTTCCTCGGCCTCTCCGCGATGCTGGTGGCGGTCCTCGTGCTCACGCTGCCGCGCATGCCGTATCCCGCGGAGATCGGCACGCCGGACCGCATCGTGCACGTCACGGGGAAGCAGTACGCCTTCGCCCTCACGGACACTCCGGTGACGAGTGTCGAGGCGTGGGAGGAGGCGCCTCCCCCGCAGGTGATCTCGGTCAAGGCGGGCTCGAACGTCGAGTTCCGCGTGGCGACTCTCGATGTCAACCACGGCTTCACGCTGTACGCGCCGGACGGCCAGATCGTCGCGCAGACCCAGGCCATGCCCGGCTACGTCAACCGGCTGCGCGTCCGGCTGGACCGCCCGGGCACCTATACGGTGCTGTGCCTCGAGTACTGCGGCATGGGCCACCACCGCATGCGCGGCGTCGTCGAGGTGGAGTGAGGTTCCGATGGCTGCCGCTCTCCACGTGAACGACCCGACCGAATCGAAGGCCCTCACCCGACTCACCCTCGTCTGGGTGCTGACGGCGCTCGTGCTCTTCCCGGTGCTCGCCGTGCTGGGCGCGGTGCTGCGCCTGGGACAGGCGAACCTCTTGCCGGACCTGCCTCCCGAATGGTTCTACGCGGTGATGACGATGCACGGGCTGGGCATGGTCGGCCTCTGGTTCGTCGCCGGCATGGCCACCGCGAGCTTCCTGCTCGCCCGCTACGTCCGCGTCGGGCTCGCAGCGGCGCGCTTCGCCTATGCGGCAACGCTCGTCGGGGTCCTTCTCCTGCTCGGGGCGACACTCGTGGGCCGGCTCGGCGTGGGCTGGTACTTCCTCTACCCGCTGCCCTTCCACTCGGGAGGGACGTGGCCCGGCTGGGCGACGGGCGCCCTCTTCGCCGCGATCGCCGTGCTCGGCGTGGGATGGACGGTGTGGGCGGCGGACCTGCTGTGGGCGATTGCCCGCCGCTACTCCCTCTCCGCCGCGCTCGGCTGGCACTACCTCGCGGGACGTACGGAACCCGTGGTCCCGCCGCTCATCGTGATCGCGACCGTGAGCCTCGTGAGCGTCCTCGCCGGTCTCGTGGCCGCGGTCGTGATCCTCGTGCTGCTGGCGATGGAGCGCCTCCTGGGCGGCGCGCCCAACGACGCGCTCCTCATGAAGAACCTGACCTTCTATTTCGGGCACGTGCTCGTGAACATCACGATGTACCTCGGCGTCGGCCTCGTCTACGAAGTGATGCCCGCCTACACGGATCGGCCCTGGAAGACGAACCGGCTGGTGGCCCTGGCCTGGAACTCCGTTCTGCTGCTCGTGATGTTCGCCTACCTCCACCACCTCTACATGGACTTCGCGCAGCCGCGCTGGCTGCAGTACCTGGGCCAGATCTCGTCCTACCTGATTTCAGTCCCGGCGGCGGTGGTCACGATCTTCTCGACGCTCGTACTCGTCTACGGCGCGCGCGTGCGCTGGAGCCTCGCTCCGCTGCTTCTCTACCTGGGCGTGATGGGCTGGGCGATCGGCGGTGTGGCGGCGGTCATCGACTCCACCGTGGCCGTGAACTCACGCTTCCACAACACGCTCTGGGTCCCCGCGCACTTCCACAGCTACTTCCTGATGGGGGTCGTGCTGATGATCCTGGGAACGGTGTGGCACGTCCTGCAGCAGGCGACGGGGCTGCCCGAGCGGCCCGCCTTCACGCAGCTCACGGTCGGGCTCGTGGGAGTGGGAGGCTACGGATTCCTCGCGATGTTCTACCTCGCGGGAGCCGCGGCGGTGCCGCGGCGCTTCGCCACCTATCCCGCCGAGGTGGCGCAAGGCGTCGGCTACGCGCAGGTCGCGCTCGGCTTCATTGCCCTCCTCCTGGTGGGGGCGCTCCTCTACATCTGGGAGACGGGGAAGCGGTGCTTCAAGGCCCTGGCCGCCTGAAGACCGCGGTCGCGCTCGCCTCGCTCGTCGTCCTCGCGACCGTCGCGTCCGGGCAAGCCTCTCCCGGGCCGCTGCCCGAAGAGGGCCGGTACGTGGGACGGGGCGTGCCCGACCTCGTCTTCCGCGACGCGAGCGGCCGCGAGGGATCGCTTCTCGCGTCCGCCCAGAGGCCGCTGCTGGTCGTCCTCGTGTTCACTCGCTGCGCCGGCGTGTGCTCGCCCTTCCTCGCGTCCCTGGCGCACGCGCAGCAGCTCGTCGGGGACCGGGACACCTACCGCACGCTCGTCCTCAGCTTCGATCCGCGAGACACGCCGGCCGACATGTACGAGCTGGCGGCTCGTCTGGGCGTGGGGGACGCTCCCGGCTGGACGCTCGCGGTCGCGGCGGCGGCGGACGTGAGGCGCCTCGCCGACGCCTTCGGCTTCTGGTACTCGTGGGACGCCGAGCGGGCCCAGTTCGACCATCCGGGAATGCTCGCCGCTGTCGACCACGGGCGCGTCGTCCGCTTGCTCGTGGGCACCCGAGTGGAGGGCGTCCGTCTCCAGGAAGTCGTGCGGGAGCTGCGTGGCGACTTCGTTCCCGGCTATCCCCAGCCCGGCCGCGTCCTCTTCCGCTGCTTCCAGTACCCGGCGGACACGGGCGAGCTGCGAGTCGATTGGGGATTCTTCATACTGATCGTGCCCGCGCTCCTCGCCGGGGCGGCGACGCTCGCGCTCTTCCGGGCAGGCCGACGCTTCCGGACGGCCGACGGCTGAGGCCAGGCCGGCGCGTTCTCTCTCAGCGAGCCGTCAGCTCGGGCGGCACGCCCCAATGCTGCGGACCGAGGTCGCGCCGCGCGTAGACCGGGATCTCGCTCGCACGCGACTGGACCGGCGCGTAGTCGCGAACGAAGGCCGGGTCGAGCGCGAGGTCGGCGAAGTAGCCCCAGCGGCTCTTCTGGTCGGCGCGGAGCTGGTCCGGGTCGGCGAGGGCGTCGCTCGTGTACGGCATCTCCACGAAGTCCGGACGGAGCGCCATCACGTAGCTCGGATCGTCCTTCTGATGTCCGACGCGTCGCGACATGTTCGGCAGGAGGCGCGCGATGTGCGGATCGGACTTTCCCAGCATGTCGATCACCGGGCGGTCGGAGAGATAGCCGGCGTGGCCGGCGGCGAAGAGGGCCACGGTCTGACCGGGACGCGTGTTGTCGTGGATCGCTTCCCCGATCGCGGCCATGCGCTCGTCCCAGTCCCGGAGCTTGAGCATGTCCTCGTGGGCGTGGACGTAGCCGAACGCGTTGACGACGATCTGCACACCCACGCCCGCGGCCAGCAGCCGTTCGCGACGGATGGGTCCTTCCAGGGCGAGCGCGCCGACCAGGAGCAGCAGACTCGGGACGAGGACGAGGACGAACCGATACCAGGCGAAGTTGTCCCCGCCGACCTTGGCCACGAACACGAGGTAGGGGACGAAGATCGCGAGCGCACCGGCCGCGAGGCTGGCGCGCGCCTTCCGATTCGCGAGGACGAAGGCGAGGACGACGAGCACCGGCAGTATCCAGACCGCGGCGTGCAGGAGGTAGCGCAGCCCGAGGATCGGCGCCGTCACTCCCACCGACTTCAGGTAGTAGGTGTTCGGAAGGATCTGGTGGTAGTAGGCGAAGCGGAAGACGAAGTAGGCGGCGAGCGGCAGCGCGGACGCGGCGACCGCGAGCACCTCCGAGAGGATTCGGCGTCTCTCCAACCAAAGGCGGGCGATCACGGCCCCCGCCCAGAGCGGCAGGTCGATCGAGTGAACGAGAGGCAGCGCGGCCAGCGCCACGTAGAAGAGACGCCCTCCCGCTCGCAGCCGCGCCAGAACGATGAAGAGGAAGAGAGCCTGCCAGTAGATCTCGAGCCCGGAGCGGGCGTGAAACGCGTGATGGGGGAGGGTGAGATAGGCGAGAGCGAGGGCGAGGCCCGGATGGAATCTCCCCGTGGTTCCGCCGAACCGCGCGAAGAGCAGGACCGCGATCAAGGCGTGGGCGATCCCGTTGACGGCCGCCACCGCGAGACCGAGGTGGTCCGCGCTCACGCCGAGCGCCTCGACGGGCGTGCAGACGGCGAGGACCATGAGCGGGTCGCTGAAACCCTCTATGCGCTCGCCGGGATTGAAGACGAGCCCCTGGCCTCGGACCAGGTTGCGCGCATAGCGCTCCGAGATCAGGAAGTCGTCGTGCAGCGCCCAGTAGGGGTGCCCGTTCATGGTTCCTCGGCCGTACACGCGAACGACGACGAGGAAGTGGGTCCAGGCGAGCAGGAACACGATCACGCCCGCCACGAGCGAGCGCGAGAGCCTCGGCCTGGTTGATTCGTCGCTTTCGGGGAGCGCTCGTGCCGCTCTCAGCAGGTAGGAGGTCACGGACGAGGCGCGCGACCTCACTCGTCCCGCCCACCCGAAGGATGGAGGCGCGCCGGAGTGCGGCTGCATGGACGCGCAGATCGTAGGCAGGGGCGCGCGGAAGTGTCAAAGAAGTGATTTCAAACGTGTTTAGTGGGACTGAATACTGCGATACATCCGCTGGACGCCGGAGCTTCGACCCCGTGCACGGCCTTGTCCGCGATGTGCCTCATACAGGTGCCCGCGGCCGAAGCGCGCTGACGGGCACTCCGCCGGCGTACACGAAGAACGTCCTCAGTTTCGCTATTGACGATTTGCTTTGTGACCCCGGACACTGTTCGCATCTGGTCCCAGTCTGACCTGTGGCCGGTGCGTCGCCCTCCTGCGCGCCGTCGGCGTGGTTGCGACTCTTGGAGGTTCCGATGCGATCGTTCCTCGCTGCGTCGATTCCATTCGTCCTGGTTGGTCTGGTCGTGGGCGCGCCCGCGGAGGCGTCGACCCCCGCACCGAGGTACACGATCCAGGATCTGTCGCCGGGCTGGGCCTGGCGCATCAACAACAACGGCGAGATCTCGGGCATCGTCTACTTCGAGCTGCCCGGCCACGTCTTCGTCCCGCACGCCGCCGTCTTTCGCGACGGCAGCTGGCACGACTACGGCACCGTCGGCGACGACACTTCGAGCGGCCTCTACGGCATCAACGATCGGGGAGAGTCCGTCGGATATTCGAGCGGCCGCTTCAGCGCCTTTTATCGCGCGGTGATCTCGGCGGGAGGGCCGGTCGTCGAGCTGAGCGCGATACCGCGGGACGCGGTCGCCTACGGGATCAGCGACGCGGGCCGCATCGCCGGCTGTCGAGTCCGCCAGGGCCCGCAGCTCGATCAGCGGGCGTACGTCTACGAGAACGGGGCCAGCACCTTCACCGATCTGCAGGACACGCTGGGATCCAGCCTCTTCACCCCTCCCTTCACGTCGTCTTGCGCACAGGACGTCAACGCCTCGGGAGACGTCGTGGGATCGGCCTACCGGAGACCGGACGGCAATCGCGCCTTCGTCTACCACGATGGTGGCGCGATCGAGCTCCTCGCGGGAACGACGGCGGACGGACGGGCGGGAGTTCTGTGGGCCGCCTCCGCGATCAACGACTCCGGGCG
>JBKPBQ010000575.1:0-39466 GCA_046726955.1 Acidobacteriota bacterium | reverse complement strand
GTGCAGGAGCAGCCGGACGTCGGCCGCGGCAACAACTACGTCCTCGGCCGTCTCGACACGGAAGGCGTCTGGTACGCGTTTCCGCTCATGGTGCTGCTCAAGACCCCGCTCGCCTTCTTTGGCCTCCTCGCGGTCGCCGCGCGCGCGCGCCCGCCGGGGGCGGGAGCCGCCTGGGCCTGGCTGCCCTTCGGTCTCTTCCTCGTCTTCTACAGCCTGCTCGTGCAGCCGCAGCTCGGCATCCGCTACCTGCTGCCCGGGCTCGCCTTCCTGTTCCTGTGGGTGGCGCGGGCGATCGACGGCGACCGGAGGCTCGTCGCGGTCCTCGCGGCCTGGGCCGCGGTCTCCGCGCTCTCCTTCCACCCCCACTACATGTCGTACTTCAACGAGCTCGTGGGCTCGCGCAAGAACGCGTGGCGCTTCCTGGCCGACTCGAACCTCGACTGGGAGGACCGCTCGTACGACATCGCGCGCTACGCCGCCGCGCATCCGGACCGGCCGCTCGTGGTGGAACCGGAGACGCCGCAGGCGGGATGGGTGCTCGTGGGCGCCAACAAGCTCACGGGCGTGTACGATCCCGAGCGCTACCGCTGGCTCCGCGAGAACTTCGAGCCCGTGGACCACGTGGGCTACAGCTACCTTCTCTTCCACGTGTCGCCGGAGCAGCTCCAGGAGGTGCTCGGCCGGTGACGTGCTGGCGCCCGGTCAGCGGCGCAGGAGCACGACCGCGGCGAGCCCGAGCAGGGCGAGGACGCCTCCCGCGAGCACCGGAAGCGGAGACCAGGAGATCTCGACCGTGTGGGCGCCCGCTGGGACAGCAACGCCGGTCAAGTGCCCATCCGCTCGCCGCGGGGCGACTGAGGCTCCGTCCACTCGTGCGCGCCAGGCGGAGAAGAAGGTGCGGGACCAGACGAGGACGCCTGTACCGCGTGCGTCGAGACGGACGGTCAGCTGGTCGGGAGTTTCGCGAATGGTCTCGACGCGCGCGGAGTTGATCGTGCCGGTAGTCTCGCCTGTCCCCGGAAGGACCACTTCAGCTGACGGGTCGTAGCCCGGTGTCGCGTGCAGCACGACCGTCTCCTCGAGCGTCTCCCGCCGATGCACGCGCGTCGCGAAGCGCACGGACGGCATCGCCCGGTCCACCGCGTAGAGACGGACACCCTCCGTGTCGTTCAAGACGGCGACCTCCCGATAGGGCACGGGCTCGTCGGCGAGCACGTGCGTGACGCCGGCGAGGCGCAGCTCCGGCGCCCGCTCCGGCCAGCTTCGGTCTTCCAGCAGCTTTCGGAGCGCGCGGTCCTCGTCGGCATAGGCGCCGTCGGGATCGTCGTCGAAGGCGTAGCCGCCGCCGGTGATCGTGGCCACGAGCGGCCAGAGCTCGGGGGGAGCGCGGCGGTAGAACGCGCGCGTCGTACCCTCGGGATGCGTCGCGGGCCCTTCGGGGTGCGGGCGGAGATCGAGGCGGGCGAGGATGCGGCCCGTGGCCGCGCGCGGAGGATCGGCGGGCGGGGGGTCCAGGAACGTGAGGAAGAGCGGAAGGTCGGAGACGAGAAGGCCGGCGGCGAGGGCGGCGGGCAGGAGCGCGCGCGCTCGCGGAGCGGTCCCGGCGAGCAGGAGCGGGAAGAGCACGGCCAGCGCGACGAGCGGCCCCGCGGCCGCGAGGAGTGTCGCCGGCCATCGACTGGCGAGCGCGACGAGCGCGGCGAGTCCGAGCACGCCGGCCAGCGCTCGTCGCGCGGCCGTCGGTTTGTCACCCTCGGCGAAGCGGGCGGCGGACCGAGCGACGAGGGGAATGACGGCCAGGAGCAAGAAGTACCACCACTTCACCGGGAACCGGACGCGGCCGCCGAGCGAGAGCAGGGGCGAGATCTCGCGCGCGGCCGGGAGGTAGCGGCCGAGGGCGAGGAGGGCGGCGGCGAGCACCGCGAGGAAGAACGGCCACTCTTCCCGCGCGCGGGGTCGGGAATGGAGCACGAGCAGCGCGAGCACGCCCAGGCCGAGGTGCAGCGTCCAGAGATACGGCTGGTGGTGGTCGAAGACCTCGTGCCCGTCGAACCCCAGCCGCCCGCGCAGGTCGGGCCGGCCGTACGGATAGGGCAGGAGCTGCTCCAGCAGTCGCACGGGATGCGTGGACGTTCCGGTCGCGGTCACGAACGGAAAGGGCGCCCGCACCCGGCTCGAGTCGGGCAGGATCTGGGCCGTCGCCGCGATCTGGGGTGCGGCGAGAACGACCGCGAGAAGACCTGCGCCCGCCACGGCGACGAGGAGGGACGCGCGGCGCCTGTCCCGAAGGGCGAGCACCACACGAAGGCCGGCGACGAGCGCCGTCAGCAGTGCGACAACGGGCTCGCCGGCCAGGAGCTCCAGCCCGCCCCAGATCCCGGCCTCCGCGAGCGCGCGGCGCCGCCGTCGCGGCTCCTCGGCGCGCACGATCCTGGTCACCGCGGCGACGACCCACGGCGCGATCGCCAGGGCGAGCCCGCTGTTGTAGAAGCGCCAGGTGGAGACGAAGACGGGCGAGAGCGCGAACGCGACCGCGGCCACTTCCGCCCCCTCGCTCGAGACGCCTTCGGCGCGGGCCCACCGCCGCGCGCCCGCGAAGGCGAGGACGAAAGGAAGCGCGAAGCGCAGGCCGAAGGCCACGGGCAAGGGAAGAACGAAGAGGAGCAGCGTGTCCGGGAAGAAGACCCCGAAGTTCGGGTTGCCGGCGAGCGGCTGGCCGAACGACGCCCCCGGGTGGAGGAACGGGAACGTGCCCGCACGCAGCTGGTCGCGCGTCGTGGCCTTGCCCGGCCAGTGGGTGAGGCTCGCGTCCTGGTAGGTCACGACGAGAGCCCCCGTCGCGAGGGGCAGAAGCGAGAGAAGGAGGGCCGCGCGGAGGACCTTCACACGCCCTCGGGACCCTCCCCGGCCACGACCTCCCGGTAGAACGTTCGGATCGCGGCGGCGAAGAGCACGAGGTTCACCGCGGCGATGCCCGCGCCGAGGTCGCGGGCGACGCGGGTGGCGAGCGGGAGGTCTGCCTTGCCCAGCGCGCCGGCGATGGGCGCGGCGGGGAGAGCGCGGACGAGGTCCAGGCCCTGGTTGAGCGTGGCGGTGACCGTGACGCCGACGAAGAGAAGGAGGGCGGGGCGGGAGAGGGGGGCGAGGAGCGCGAGCACCGCCACGAAGGGCACGATGTAGCGCTGGTGGACCTGCGTCGGCAGCATGAAGAAGGCGAAGAGCTGGAGGCTCGCCGCCCACAGCAGGGCCGTCGGGGACGCGCGCCGGCCGAGAGCCACGAGGATGAAGCCGGTGGCGACGCCGAAGGCGAAGAGCCCGAGGTGATGGTAGGTCACGAGGCCGAAGACCTCGCGGTCGTCGCGGCGGGCCTCGGGCGGGCTCATTCCCCGGACGAGCACGTCGTACCGGTCGAGGAGGTACCAGGTGTTGTAGGCCTCCGCCGTCCGGTAGGGGTAGTAGCCGACGGCTCCGGTGTAGGCGCGAAGGACGGCCCCGCCCCTTCCCGCGACGACGTGGGGTATAGCGAGGAGGACCATCACGAGAAGAGCCGCCCCCGCCCCCCGCAGCACGTCGCGCGGACCGAAGCGCTTCCAGGCGTAGAGGACGAGCACGGGCACGAGCACGATCGCGAGGAGCTTCGTGGCGAGAGCGAGGCCGAGGGCGGCGCCCGCGAGCATCGGCTGGTCGCGGAGGAGCGCGAGGAGCGCGGCGACCAGGAAGAGCGTGAGCAGCACGTCGAACTGTCCCCAGAGCGCGGCGTTCACGAAGAACGCCGGCGAGGCGGCGAGGAAGAGCGCCGCCCGCCGGGCCGCGAGGTCGTCGCCGAGCCCGGCGAGCGCTGTAGGGGCGAGGAGCAGCTGGGCCACGAGGCTCGGAAGCTTGAGGAGCAGCAGCGTGAGCGCGCTCAGGAGCGGCGCCCCCGCGAGGAGCCGCGCGCCCTCGGTCGCCGCCAGGAAGTAGGGCACGAGCGGCGGGTAGTCGCAGTCGTCGGCGCCCGCGCCCGGCGTGTAGGCGTCCGAGGGCCGGGCGCCGCCCGTCGCCTGCGCCCAGGCCAGGAAGCAGTCCACGACATCGTACTGGTGGTAGACATGCGGGGCGACGAGGAGCCCGACGACGAAGACGCCGAGGGCGACCCACAGCGGGAGCGTGCGCCGCACGGCCTCGAGCATCGCGACAGAGTCTAATCTGGGTAGCGCCGCGGCCCCTAAATCGATAGAGTCTCGGGCCCATGGCACGGGATATCGGGCTTCTCGCCCTGCGGATCGCCGGGCTGTACCTGGCCGTCGCTCACGGCTACGGAAAGGTCGTGGGCCTCGCCACGGGGCAAGGCCGATTCCTGCAGGGCGTCGCGGAGATGGGCTTCCCCGTCCCGATCGTCTTCGCGTGGGCGGCCGCGCTCTCCGAGTTCGCGGGCGGCCTCCTCGTCGCGCTCGGCCTCCTCACGCCGTGGGCGGCGGCGTTCGCCGCCTTCACCATGGTCGTGGCCGCGCTCGGGCCACACCACGCGTTGAGCCAGCTCCTCTCCTCTCTCGGGATGGCCCCCGTCCCCGAGGAGACGCTCAAGGGGTGGGGCAACCCCGAGCTCGCCGTCGCCTACCTCCTGATCATGGTGGCCGTGGCCCTCCTCGGACCCGGCCGCTTCTCGATCGACGCGTGGCGCGCGACGCGGAAGCAGGGCCCCTGATCCTCTACCTCGGCGTCTTCCTGCTCACGCTGTCCGGTCTCATGTTCGAGATCGGGCTCACGCGGATCTTCTCGGCCACGATCTGGTACCACTACGCCTTCGTGGCGATCTCCGTGGCCCTCCTGGGCTGGGGCTTCGGCGGCTTCATCCTTCACCTGCTCAAGCGGCGCATCGCCTTCACGCTCGACCGCGCGGCCGCGCTCGCCCTCGCCTACGCGGCCTCGCTGCCGATCGCGCTCTACCTCATCGTGCGCTCTCCCTTCCACACGGACCGGCTCGCGTTCTACTTCGCGGTCTCGCTCGTTCCCTTCCTGCTCGCGGGGATGGCGCTCTCCATGGTCTTCGACCTCCGCCGGGAGTCCACGGGCAGGGTCTACTTCGCAGACCTCCTGGGCGCCTCCGCGGGCGCCCTTCTCGTGACCTTCCTCCTGTCCTGGCGGGGCGGGGAGACCGCCGTACTCGCGGTGGCCCTCGCGCCCGCGATCGCGGCGGCCTGCCTCTCGCCGCGGCTGCGGGCCGCGAGCGCCGTCGTCGCCCTCGCCGTCCTCGCGGCGGTAGCGGTGAACGAGAAGACCGGTCTCTTCAAGATCCGCAGCGCTCCCGGCAAGGGCCTCTACCGTCACCTGGCCGAGACTCCCGGGGCGCGCATCGTCCTCACTGGGTGGAATGCCTACTCACGCATCGACGCGGTCACCGGTTTCCCGCCTCCGTTCCTGGCCCGGCTCTACATCGACTCCGACGCCTGGACGAACGTGCACTCGTGGGACGGAAACGTCGAGAGCCTCGCCTCCTACCGCGGCTGGTACAGGGCCCTTCCCTTCCAGGTCCTGCCCGAGCACCCGAAGACGCTCGTGATCGGACCGGGAGGCGGCTCGGACGTGCTCGTCGCGCTCGCCGCGGGCAGCGAGAGCGTCACCGCTGCCGAGATGAACCCGCTCATGCTGGGCTTCGTCCGCCACTTCGGCGCGGAGGCGGGCAACCTCTACGACCACCCCAAGGTGGAGGCGATCCTCACCGAGGGCCGAACCTTCATCCGCCGCACGGCCCGCCGCTTCGACGTGATCCTCCTCGGCTTCGTCGATTCCTGGGCGGCCGTGGCCTCGGGCGGCCTCACGCTCTCCGAGAACCACCTCTACACGACGGAGGCCTTCCGCGCGTACGACGAGCACCTCACGGACGACGGGGCGCTCGTGATCCTCCGCTGGAACGTGGACGTGCCCCGCCTCGTCGCCAACGCGATCGCCGTCCTCGGCCGCGAGGAGGCGGCCCGCCGCGTGGCGGTCCTCTTCGAGAAGCGGGAGACGAAGGACGACCCGCCGCAGATGATCTTCATCATGAAGCGGCGCCCGTTCACGGAGGAGGAGACGGCGCGGATGATGGATTGGACTCTTGCCGTCCCCGCGATCGTGCCCGGCCGGCACGTGGACGAGCCCTACGCTAGTGTCCTCGACGGCCGCACGTCGATCGCGGAGTGGGAGAGGGACGCTCCGACGCGCGTCGATCCCGTCACCGACGACCGCCCGTTCTTCTTCGCCCGCCAGAAGCCGTGGGGGCTGCCGGACACCATGCGCCGGGCGTTCGAGACGATCCTCTTACCGCTCATCGCGCTCTGCATACTTCTCGTGGCCATGGGCCGTCCCCGGGGCGAGCCCGCGGGTCCCTACCTCGCCTCCGTCGCCTACTTCGCCTGCCTGGGCGTCGCCTTCATCTCCGTCGAGCTCGGCCTCCTGCAGCAGCTCACGCTCCTGCTCGGCCACCCCATCTTCACGCTCTCGATACTGCTCTTCACCCTCCTCGCCTCCGGCGGCATCGGGAGCTACAGGAGCAGCCGGCACCGACCGGCCGCGGCCTGCCTCGTCGCCGCGGCGTTAGGCGTCGTCTACGCCCTGGTCCTGCCGCGCGTGGTGCCCGCGCTTCTTCCCCTGCCGCTCGCGGCGAGGATCGTGCTCGCGGTCCTCGTCGTCGCTCCCCTCGGCTTCGCGATGGGGATACCCTTTCCGCGGGGTCTCGTGAGCGTGGGCCGCGGGCCGTTCCCCGGGCCGCCCTTCTACTGGGGCTTGAACGGGATCTTCTCGGTCGCGGGCTCGCTCGTGACGATCGTCACGGCCGTGACGTTGGGGTTCCGGACGGCCATGCTCGCGGGGGCGATCGTCTACCTGGGGGCGGCGGCGAGCGCGGGCGCGCTGGAGAGGACGGAGGTCGGCAAGGAAGCGGAGGCTGCGTGAACCGCGGCGGACAGGGAAGGAGGGAAAGGTGACGCGACGCGCGGCAGTGGCCCTCGCCGGGCTCGCGCTCGCCGCGCCGGTCGCGGCGCAGGAGAAGCGCGTCACGATCGCCGCCGCCCGCGCGCTCGACGGGCGGGGGGCGATCATCGAGAACGCGCGGGTCGTGGTCGAGGGCGGGAAGATCGTCTCCGTCGACAAGGCGCCGGCGGGCAGCGGGCGTCCGACGATCGACCTCGGCCGAGCGACGCTCCTGCCCGGCCTCGTCGACACGCACGCCCACCTCGCCTGGCACTTCAACGCGAAGGACCGGCTGCACACGCCCGACGACGGCGAGACCGCGGACGAAGCGAGGGCCGCGATCGCCGCGAACGCGCTCGCCACGCTGCGCGCGGGCTTCACCACGATCCAGAGCCCGGGCTCGCCCGAGGACAAGGAGCTGCGCGAGGCGATCGAGAAGGGGACGATCCCGGGACCGCGCGTCCTCACGTCCCTCGCGCCGCTGAACGCGGAGGACGGAGGTCCGGACGCGATGCACGCGCTCGTCCGCGAGCGCCAAAAGCAGGGGGCCGACCTCATAAAGATCTTCGCCTCGAAGAGCATCCGGGAGGGCGGCGGTCCCACGATGTCCGTCGAGCAGCTCTTCGCCGCCTGCGGCGAGGCGAAGGTCTTCGGCCTGCGCACGCTCGTGCACGCGCACAGCGCGGAGGCGATGCGGCGGGCGACCCTGGCCGACTGCACGCAGATCGAGCACGGCGTCTTCGCCACCGCCGAGGTGCTCGCGATGATGGCCGAGCGCGGGACGTACTTCGACCCCAACGTCTGCCTCGTCTTCCGCAACTACCTGGACAACCGGAAGCGCTTCGAAGGGATCGGCAACTACAACGAGAAGGGCTTCGCGGCCATGGAGAAGGCGATCCCGCTGGCCCTCGCCTCGTTCCGCCGCGCCCTGGCGACACCGGGTCTCCGCATCGTCTTCGGCACCGACGCGGTGGCGGGGGCGCACGGCCGGAACGTGGAGGAGCTCGTCTGCCGCGCGACCGACGGAGGCCAGGCGCCCATGGCCGCGATCGTCTCCGCGACGTCGGTCGCGGCGGCCTCGATGGGCCTGGACGGACAGACGGGCGCCCTCGCTCCCGGCCTCGCCGCCGACCTCATGGCGGTGGACGGCGATCCGTCGAAGGACATCGCCGCGCTGCGGCGCGTCGTCTTCGTGATGAAGAGCGGGAAAGTCTACGTCAGCCTGCCAGCGAGCGCAGCACCTTAGGCGGAAGGTACATGCGGAGGTGGCCGCCGTCGGCGAGCCGGCCGGGAACCTCCAGCACGGCCACCCCGCCCTTCTTGAACTCCACGCGCTCGTCGTCGTGCGTGCCCAGGAGCCGCGCGAGGAGCGCGGACAGGTACGGCTCGTGGCCCACCACCGCCACCGTGGACGCCGGGGGGTAGCCGTCGAGCACGGCCGCGAGATCTTCGAAGCTGCCACCGGCCAGTGCCGGCGTCTTCTTGGGGGCGACCTTGCCCCACGCCTCCGCCGCGATCTCCGCGGTCCGGAGCGCGCGCAGCCAGGGGCTCGTGAGGATCTCGTCGGGACGGGCGAGCACGCGGGCCAGGCCCTCGGCCGCCTTCTTGAATTTCTTCTCGCCTTCGGGAGTGAGCGCGCGGTCCTCGTCGGGGATGTCGGGCGTTCCCCGCGGCACCGCGATCGCGTGGCGGACGATCACCAGGCGCATACGATCCGAGTGTACGCCTGTCAGGCCGCGGAGCGCGCCCTTCCCATGACCTCGAGGGCCCGCCCCAGGACGTCGCCGGGACGCCGGGACAGGAGCTCGGCGTGGAGCCGCCGGCCCTCCTCCTCGAAGAACGCCTGCTCCTCGCGCGCCGCTTCGGCGAGGGCGGCCGCCTGGGCGCCCCGCGTCGACGCGGCCTGGCGCTCGAGCCAGGTGACGAGCACGTGGTTGTCGTGGAGCGTGCCGATCGCGTCCTGCAGGCTCTTCAAAAGGGCGGGCGCTTCCGATTCCTCGCCCCGCAACGCGTCGCTGACCTCGGCGGCGTAGCGGAGCCGGCGGGTGGCCCGGCGCAGGGCGTGGAGGGCGATGGGGTCGTAGCGGTCGCCGATCTCGTCGAAGCCGGCGAGGAGGGCGGCTCCCTCGGCGTCGCGCGTGTCGCGCAGGCGCGCCATCACGGTGAAGACACCTTCCGCCCCGCGCGCCACCACTCGCCGGAGGTCCCGCCGCACGCCCGCGATCTCGATGTCCATGAGCGCCTCGGCCATGCGCGTGCGGTTGCGCGTCCGGGCGGCCCGGAGGCGCCGGCGCAGCGCGAGCTGCCCGGGATTCGGGGCCTCGAGCTCGGCGAGCCGGCGGTCGTAGAGGGCGAGGATCACGTCGAGGTCGCGGCCGAGGCCCGCGGCGCGGGTGAGGTCGCGGAGGATCGCGAGCGCCCGCTTCACGCGCCGGCCTCGGGGCTTGCGGGCGAGCACAGGGAGGGCCACGCGCAGGCGCCGGCCCGCCACTCGGAGCTGGTGAACGGCCTCCTCCTCCCCGGCGAGGCCCTTGGGCAGGTGGCGGAACACGGTCCGGATCCGCTGTTTCAGCAAAGACGAGGTTTTCTCGAAGTCGGTCTTGGTCGGCACGGGGGACCCGCTGGCGAAAGGCGGGAGGCTAGCACGGGCCCTCCCTGCCCCACAAATATCACGACTTCGTCATCCGGCGCTTGCAGCATGGCCTGGCGGTGGGCCGCGAGTACAATGCCAGTGGGGGCGACGCCCCCCACATCTCCCCAGGCATGAAGATCGCGGCCATCGACCTCGGCAGCAACTCGTTCCACATGGTGATCGTGGAGACGAGCGCGCGCGGGGGCTTCCGGGTGATCGCCGGGGAGAAGGAGATGGTGCGGCTCGGCGCCTCCACCCTCTCCCGGGGCCGCATCTCCGCGACCGCGATGCGGCGCGGGCTCGACGTGCTGCGCAAGTACAAGCGGATCGCGCGCACGCAGGGCGTCGACAAGACGATCGCCGTCGCGACCTCCGCCGTCCGCGAGGCCCGAAACGGCGAGGACTTCCTCGACCAGGTCGGCCGCGACATCGGCTTCTGGCCCAAGGCCATCTCGGGAGAAGGCGAGGCGCGGCTCATCTACCTGGCCGCGCTCCACTCCATCCACCTCGAGGGCAAGCGCGCCCTCGTGATCGACATCGGCGGGGGCAGCATCGAGCTCGCCCTCGGCGAAGGCGGTCGGCTGGAGTGGGTGGCCTCGGAGAAGCTCGGCGTGCTGCGCATGGCCGCGGCCTTCGGCGAGTCGGACCCGCTCGGCCGCAAGGCGGAGAGCCGGCTCGTGGAGCGCGTGGAGCGGGCGATCGAGGCGCACGCCGAGCACGTGCGCGAGAAGGGCTTCGACGCGGCGATCGGCACGTCGGGGACGATCCTGGCGCTCGGACGCATGGCCCACCACATGGACACGGGCGAGTTGCCGGAGGGCCTCCACCACCTGAAGGTCTCGGCGTCCACCCTGCGCGAGCTCCGGCAGCGGCTGGTGCGGAGCGACCTGCGCGAGCGGCTGCGCATGCCGGGCATGGACCAGGAGCGGGCCGACATCATCGTGCCCGGCGCGGTCATCCTCGACACGCTCCTCGACCGCCTGGGCGTCCGGCAGCTCATCCTCTGCGAGTGGGCGCTCCGCGAAGGGATCCTCCTCGACTACGTCCACGGCCACCCGCGGGCGCTCGCCCGCGCCGAGGCCTACCCCGACGTGCGCCGGCGGAGCGTCGTGGCCCTCGCGGAGAGGAGCCAGTACGACGAGGCCCACGCCCGCCACGTGGCCGCGCTCTCGCTCTCCCTGTTCGACCAGACCTCGGCCCGCCACGGGCTGGCGGCGCGCGAGCGATCGCTCCTCGAGTACGCGGCGCTCCTCCACGACGTGGGCCACCACATCTCCTACCCCGGCCACCACAAGCACAGCTACTACCTGATCAAGAACGGGGGGCTGCGCGGCTTCGACCCGCGCGAGATCGAGACGATCGCCACCGTGGCTCGCTACCACCGCCGCGGGCATCCCCGGAAGAAGCACGAGGGCTTCCGGACGCTCAAGAAGAAGGAGCGGCGCGCCGTGCGGATCCTCGCCGGCTTCCTGCGCGTGGCCGACGCCCTCGACCGGAGCCACCGGCAGGTCGTGAAGCGCCTCGTGGCCTCCGAACGGGTCGGTGCCCTCCGCATCCGCGCGGAAGCGAAGGGCGACTGCGAGCTCGAGACCTGGGGCGTCGCGCGCCGGACGCAGCTCCTCGCCGAGGCCCTCGGGATCGACGTCCGCGTCACCGCCGCCCGCCCGGCCGACACCGTCCGTCCCGCCCGCCTGCGCGCGGTGCGCGGCTAGGCGATGGCCGCCCGCAAGCGCCGTTCGCTGCCGCGCACGGACCTGCCCCCGCCCCCGCCCGAGGTGGAGCGGCCGGTGGCCGTCCTGGACATGGGGGCGAGCGCCATCCGCATGGTGGTGGCGGAGAACGCGGCCGGCCAGGCCCCGCGCGTGCTCGAAGAGGCCTCGCGAGGCGTGCTGCTCGGCAAGGACACCTTCACGAACGGGCGCCTGGGCGCGGCCACCATCGAGGCGACGCTCAAGGCCCTCGAGGGCTTCCGCCGGATCATGGACGGCTATGGTGTCGTGCGCTACCGCGCCGTCGCCACTTCGGCGGTGCGGGAGGCCTTGAACCGCGACACCTTCCTCGACCGCGTGCGCCTGCGCACGGGGCTCGACGTGGAGATCATCGACGGCTCCGAGGAGAACCGGCTCACCTACATGGCGGTGCGCGAGGTGCTGCGCGACCACGAAGCGCTCCTCGCCGGCGACGCCCTCCTCGCCGAGGTCGGGGGAGGCAGCGCGGACACGTCTTTTCTCCGGAAGGGCGAGCCCATCTACTCGGGGACCTACGCGCTCGGCTCGATCCGGATGCGGCAGAACCTCGGGTCGTGGGGGGGCAGCCACGAGCAGCGGATGCGGCTGCTGCGCCGCCACATCCAGAACGTCGTCCACGACATCCGCCGGGAGATGCCGCTACGAGAGGCGCGCCACTTCGTGACGCTCGGCGGGGACGCCCGCTTCGCCGCCACCCAGGTCGCGGGTCGCGAGCTGCCCGAGCGCGGCTTCCTCACCGTGGCCAAGGAGCCGTTCCTCGCTTTCTGCGAGCAGCGGATGGGCGACGACGTGGAAGACCTCGTGGAGCGCTTCCGGCTGTCCATGATGGAGGCGGAAACACTCGTGCCCGCCCTCCTCGCGATGCGCGAGCTGCTGCTCGAGACGCAGGCGGTGGAGCTCGTCGTGCCCGACGCCTCGCTGCGGGCCGGGCTCCTCCTGGACATGGTGCGCGGCGAGGAGGCGCAGGGCATCGAAGACCTGTCGCGCCAGGTGCTGCTCTCCGCGGAGGCCCTCGGCGAGAAGTACCGCTACGACGCCAAGCACGGCAAGCAGGTCTCGCACCTCGCGGGCAGGCTCTTCGACGAGCTCAAGAGCGAGCACGGGCTCTCCGGCCGCGACCGCCTGCTCCTCCAGGTGGCGGCGCTCCTCCACGACGTGGGCATCTACGTGAACCTGCGCGGGCACCACAAGCACTCGCAGTACCTGCTCTCCGTCTCCGAGATCTTCGGGCTCTCCCGAGACGACATGGCGATCGTGGCCAACGTCGCCCGCTACCACCGCCGGGCCACCCCCAACAAGAGCCACCTGCCCTACATGGCCCTGGACAGCGACACCCGGGTGATCGTGAACAAGCTGGCGGCGATCCTCCGCGTGGCCAACGCCCTCGACGCCGACCACCTCCAGAAGGTCCGCGACGTGCGCGTGGTGCGCGAGGACGAGGGCTGGGCCCTCGAGGTGGAGGGGGCGGGCGACCTCACGATGGAGCGCCTGGCCGCCGTCGCCCGCTCGGACCACATGACGGAGGTGTTCGGGAGGAAGCTCGCCTTCCGCGAGGCGGCGGTACGGGCGTGAAGCCGCCGAAGGTCCGCAAGCGCGAGCCCGAGCTCTTCCTGAACCGCGAGCTGTCGTGGCTCGAGTTCAACGGCCGCGTGCTCGAGGAGGCGACGGACCCCACGAACCCGATCCTGGAGCGGCTGAAGTTCGCGACGATCGTGGCCAGCAACCTCGACGAGTTCTTCATGGTGCGCGTGGCCGCTCTGCAGAACGCCGTCGCCGAGGGAGACACGGCTCCCGACCCCGCCGGGCTCACTCCCGGCCAGCAGCTCGTCCAGATCTCCGAGCGGGCGCACGCGATGGTGGACCGCCTCTACCAGGCGGTGACCGGCGAGATCCTGCCCGCCCTCGCGGAGCGTGGGATCCAGATCATCCCCCTCTCCGAGCTGGAGGCGGCGTCCCGCTCGGCGCTCGCCAAGCACTTCCGCGAAGAGGTGCTGCCGGCCCTCACGCCCCTCGCCATCGACTCCTCGCGCCCCTTCCCGATGCTGGCCAACCTGAGCTTGAACCTCGCGGTGCTGCTGGCGCCCGCGGAGGGCGAGACGGAGCCGCGGCTCGCGGTCGTCCAGGTGCCCTCGCGCCTTCCCCGCCTCGTGCGGCCCGCGGGAGCGGCCGGCACCACCTACGTCCTGCTCGAGGAGGAGATCCGCGGCGAGCTGGCCGCGCTCTTCCCCGGCCAGGAGATCAAGGAGACGGCCGTCTTCCGCGTCGCCCGCGACGCCGAGCTCGACTTCGACGACGAGGGCGGGCGCGACCTCCTCGAGGTCATCGAGGAGGAGCTGAAGAACCGGCGGCTGAGTGGCATCGTCCGCCTCGAGGTGGAGGCGGGGGTGGGGGAGGACCTCCTCACGACGCTGCACGCGCGTCTGGAGGTGGGAGCCCAGGACACGTACCGCATCGCGGGCCCGCTCGACATCCGCGCCCTCCAGGCCCTCGTGGACCTGCCCGCGCTCGAGGACCTGCGCGACCCGCCGCTCAAGCCCATCGCGAGCGTCGAGGTTCCCGCGGACGGGCTCTTCGCCCTCCTCGACGAGCGCGACCTGTACCTCCACCACCCCTACGACTCCTTCGACCCCGTCGTGCAGTTCGTGGCCCAGGCCGCGGAGGACCCCGACGTGCTCGCGCTCAAGCAGACGCTCTACCGCACGAGCGGCGATTCGCCCGTCGTGCAGGCGCTCGCCCGCGCCGCCGAGAACGGCAAGCAGGTCACGGTCCTCGTCGAGCTCATGGCCCGGTTCGACGAGCAGAGGAACATCCGCTGGGCGCGCCGGCTGGAGGAGGCGGGGGCGCACGTCATCTACGGCATCCGCGGGTACAAGACGCACGCGAAGATCTGCCTGGTGGTGCGCCGGGGCCGCCAGGGCATTCGGCGCTACGTCCACCTCGGCACCGGCAACTACAACGACCGCACGGCGCGGCTCTACACCGACTTCGGGAGGATGACGTCCGACCGCGAGATCGGCGAGGACGCCTCCGCGTTCTTCAACGCCCTCACGGGCTACTCCGACCCTCCCCGCATGAAGAAGCTCGTGATGGCCCCCACGCAGCTGCGGGAGCGGCACCTCCGCCTCATCGAGCGCGAGCGGCAGCGGGCGGAATCCGGGCAGGCCGCGGAGATACGCGCGAAGATGAACGCGCTCGTGGACGAGGACGTGATCCGCGCGCTCTACGACGCGGCCAAGGCGGGGGTGAGGATCCGCCTCAACATCCGCGGCATCTGCTGCCTCCGCCCGGGCGTCAAGGGGCTCTCGGAGACGATCCAGGTCGTCTCCATCGTGGACCGCTTCCTCGAGCACGCGCGCATCTTCTACTTCCGGAACGGCGGCGACGAGGAGGTCTACCTGTCGAGCGCGGACTGGATGCCCCGCAACCTCGACAAGCGGATCGAGCTGCTCTTCCCGGTGGAGTCGGAGGAGGGCAAGCAGAAGGTGCTGAGCGCGCTCGACGTCCCCTTCCAGGACAACGTGAAGGGCCGGTGGCTGCAGGCCGACGGCAGCTACAAGAGGCGCCGGGCCGCCAAGGGGGAGGAGCCGTTTCGGGCGCAGCTCCAGCTCTACCGCGAAGCCCAGAAGGCGCTGGGCCGGGCCCGCGCGGTCTCCGGAGTCACCCTCGAGCCCCTGAGCTCTCCCGGGGCCTGATGCCGGGCGACGGTCCCGTCGCCGAGCCCTCCCTCGACGAGGAGGAGCGCCGGTCCTTCGAGAAGGGTCTCGACGAGTTCAACCGCGGCTTCTTCTTCGAGTGCCACGACACGCTCGAGGACGTCTGGACGGGCGTGCGCGGCCCCGCCCGCGACTTCTTCCAGGGACTCATCCAGATCTCCGTGGGGTTCTACCACCTCGGCAACGGCAACACCGGCGGGGCGCTGACCCTGCTGCGGCGCGGCCTCGCCCGCCTCGCGCGCTATCCCGACGAGTATGGTGGTCTCGACCTCGGGACGCTGCGCGGCGACGTCGAGCGCTGGATCGGGAGGATCGAGGCGGGGGAGGGGTTCCCGGGAACGCTCGAGGCCCTGCCCAAGTACCGTCGGACCGCACCGTCGGGCTGACCCGCTCGCGTTGCCGAGACGGGAACCCGCGTTCGTCGCCGCGCGTCAGGAAGTTGTTCGCCCGCGGGCGGCCGCATCCCACGAGCGAACGGGCGCGGCGGCGGATGGAGATCCGTCGACCTCAAACCGCTGAACCCGCGGGCGCTTCGTCCCTCGATCGCGTGGCACGCCGCTTGCCGTTCAGGGGACTGGGAGGACGCATGGAGACCTTTCTCCAGGACCTGAAGCTCGGGCTGAGGCTGCTGGTACGACGGCCCGGATTCACGCTGGTGGCGGTAGCAACGCTCGCGCTCGGGATCGGCGCCAACGCCGCGTTCTTCAGCGTGGTGGAAGCCGCGCTCCTCCGGCCGCTGCCCTTCCACGAGCCGGAGCGGCTCGTGATGGTCTGGGAGAAGAGCATCCGGCGGAACCGGATCCGCAACTCCGTCAACCCCGCGAACTTCCTGCAGTGGCGCGAGCGCAACCAGGTGTTCGAAGGGATCTCCGCCTTCGCGCCGTGGGACGTCAACCTCACCGGCGGGGACGAGCCGATCCGGCTCAAGGCAGGCATCGTCACCGCCGACCTCATGGATCTGCTGGGAGCGAAGGCGGCGCTCGGACGGGGCTTCCACGAAGAGGACGGCCGGGAGGGCGCTCCCGGAGTCGCAGTCCTCTCGACCCGGCTCTGGAAGAGCCGCTTCGGCGGCGACGCGTCGGTGCTGGGGCGCAAGATCGAGATCGACGGCAACCCTCAAACGATCGTCGGTGTGATGCCCGAGGAGTTCACGGTGCCGGCCGGAGTGCAGGTCTGGGTGCCGCTGCCGATCACGGAGGAGCTCCGCACCCGCGGTGGACGGTGGGTAGTGGGCGTCGCGCGGCTCCGCGCCGGAGTCACGCTCGCCGCCGCGCGGGCCGAGATGGACCGCATCGGCGCCCAGCTCGAGCAGGAGCTCCCCGAGCGCGACGCGGGCTGGGGAGTGAGCGTCTTCCCGCTGCAGAGCGACCTCGTGCGCCAGGTGCGCCCCGCGCTGCTCGTCCTCATGGGAGCGGTGGCGCTCGTGCTCCTCATCGGCTGCGTGAACGTCGCCCACCTGCTCCTCGCCCGCGCCCTCGCCCGCGAGCGCGAGATCGCGGTGCGGATCAGCCTGGGGGCATCGCACGGGCGGCTCGTCCGCCAGCTCGTCACCGAAGGCCTCGTGCTCGCGGTCCTCGGGGGAGCCGCCGGACTTCTCCTCGCCTCCTGGACGCTCGAGGCGCTGCGCGCCGCGCTGCCCGCGGAGCTCGAGCAGGTGGCGCGGATCTCGCTGAACCCGGTGGTTCTCGCCTTCACCGTCGCGCTGTCCCTCGGAAGCGCCGTTCTCTTCGGCCTCGCTCCCGCGATGCAGCTCGTGCGCCCGGCGGTGTGGAAGGCGCTCAAGGACGGGGGTGCGGCGGGAACGAGCCGCGACCGCCGGCGCCTCGCCCGCGGCCTCGTCGTCGCGGAGGTCGCGCTCGCCGCGGTGCTGCTCGTGGGGGCGGGGCTCCTCGTGCGGAGCTTCGAACGTCTGGCTCGCGTGAACCCCGGCTTCGAGACGAGCGGCGTCCTCACGTTCGAGATGTCGCTCCCCGAGACGCGCTACCCCGAAGGCCCGAGCCAGGCCCGCTTCTTCACCGAAGCGAGGGAGGCGCTGCGACGCGTGCCGGGAGTGGACGCGGTGGGGGGGACGACCTGGATTCCGTTCGTCCTCGGGTCCTCGACGCGGTTCGTGCTGCCCGATCGGCCCACGCCCGCGCCGGGAGACGAGCCCGGAGGCGACGTGCGCTTCGTGACGCCCGGACTCTTCGCGGCGATGGGAATACCGCTCCGGCAGGGACGCGACTTCACCGACGCCGACACCGCCGACCGGCCCACGGTCATCGTCATCAACGAGTCGATGGCGAAGCAGTTCTGGCCGGGGGAGGACCCGCTCGGGAAGTGGGTGCACATGGAGTGGTTCGAACTCCACAAGGCGCAGGTCGTGGGCGTCGTCGGGGACGTCCGGCTCACGGCGCTCGACACGCCCTCGCGGACGACGATCTACTGGGCGCAGGCCCAGGTTCCGAGCTCGTTCATGACCTTCATGGTGCGCACGCGTCGCGCGCCGGAGTCGATCCTCCCCGAAGTGCGCGCCGAGATCGCCCGCCTCGACGCCACGCTGCCTCTCGGCAACGTGAAGACGCTCGAGCAGGTGATGGAGGGCGCCCTCGAGCGCCCGCGCTTCACCTTCGTGCTGACCTCGGCGTTCGCGGTGACCGCCGCCTTCCTCGCCGGGCTGGGCCTCTTCGGCGTGCTCGCCCAGGTGGTGGGGCAGCGCCGCGCGGAGATGGGCCTGCGCCTCGCCCTGGGGGCCCTCCCCCGCGACGTGGTCCGGCTCGTCCTCCGCGAGGGTGTCGCCCTCGCCGCCCTCGGGCTCGTGGTCGGGCTGCTCGGCGCGCTCGCCGCTTCGCGTCTCCTCGGAAGCCTCCTCTACGAGACGAGCACTCTCGACCCGCTCGCTTACGGCGCGGTGGCGGTGCTCGTCGGCGGCGGCGCCGTCCTCGCCGCCATGCTCCCCGCGCGGCGGGCAGCCCGCGTCGACCCGGCGGCCGCGCTCAAGTACGAGTAGCCGCACCTTCCGGCCGGGTCGTCGGCCTCTGCTTTCGGGCCTGGCGCCGATCGTTCATCCCCCCGCCTCCACCGCTTGACTCCCGCTCCCGCGGAACTACGATGCGAACAACAATCCGTCAGGGGGGAGCCCAAAAATGAGAACGTTCCAAATCCGAGCGCTGTGCCTTCTCGTCCCGCTCGCGCTCCTCGCCGGAGGGGGGGGTGTCGCCCACGCCCAGACCGGCGCGGCCTCGATCACGGGGCTGGTCACGGACCAGAGCGGCGCGGCGGCCGCGGGGGTCACGGTCACCGCCACGAACCAGGCGACGAACGTGCCCTACACCGCCGTCTCGAACTCCGCGGGCAACTACACGATCACGTCGGTCCCAGTGGGCCGGTACGTGGTCAAGGCCGAGCTGTCGAGCTTCAAGACCACCACCACGAAGCCCATCAAGCTCGAGGCCAAGCAGATCGCGCGCCTGGACTTCAAGATGGAGGTGGGCGCGCTCGAGGACACCGTGGAGGTGATGGCGGGCGCGCCCGTCCTCCAGACCGAGTCGGCGACGGTGGGCGAGGTCCTCTCCGGCAACACCGTCCAGTCGCTGCCGCTCAACGGCCGCAACATCGGCCAGCTCGCGCTCCTCCTGCCCGGCACCACCACCTACAACCCCCGCGGCTTCACGAACATCGGCAGCGTGAACATGAACCGCCCGTTCGTGAACGGCAACCGCGAGCAGACGAACAACTTCACCGTGGACGGCCTCGACGTGAACGAGACGATCGACAACCGCGTCTCCTACCAGCCCAGCCCGGATGCGGTCGCCGAGATCAGCGTGGAGACGAACAACTACGCGGCCGACGTCGGCAACGTGGGCGGAGCCGTCATCAGCAACGTCATCAAGTCCGGCGCCAACGAGTTCCGGGGCAACGTGTTCGAGTTCTATAGGAACAGCGACTTCGACGCGAACACCTGGGAGAACAACCGCTCGGGCGCGCCCCGGCAAGAGCGCAAGCAGCACATCTACGGCGCTACCCTCGGCGGACCGGTTCTCAAGGACACCCTCTTCTTCTTCCTGGACTACCAGGGCTCGCGCCAGGACGCGCCGGGCGCGGCCACGGCCTCGGTCGCGCCGGAGGCATGGCGGCACGGGGACCTCTCGAGCATCAGCACGGTCATCCGCGATCCGGTCACCGGCCTTCCCTTTCCGAACAACCAGATCCCGCTCAGCCGCATCAGCCCGACGACGCTCGCGATCCTGAACGACACCGCGCACTACCCGCTCCCGAACCGGACGGTGAGCGGAGTGACCGGGAACTACGTGGGAGAGACGCTCTTCAAGATCCGCGCCCACCAGGGCGACGCCCGTCTCGACTGGAACGCGTCCCCGAGCGACAAGCTCTTCGCCCGCTACTCGTTCGCGACCTATACCGACGAGCGCGACCAGCAGCCGTTCCCGCTCGTGTTCGCGACGCGCAACGACCAGCCGTTCTGGAACGTCGGTGTCAACTGGAACCACGTGTTCTCGCCCTCGATCATCAACGAGGTGCTCGTGGGCTTCAGCCACACGACCGTCACCTCCGAGACCTTCGACTGGGCGGGCGTCGGCGCCGGCAACGCCCTCTACGGGATCGCGGGCGGCCAGCCCATCGACGGCCTGAGCTGCATCACCAACGCCACGGGGTCCTGCGGCGGCCTCAACGGCCTGACTCCGCTCGGGTCGATCGCGACGGACTCGGACACGCTCGCCAAGACGTACCAGCTCAACGAGAAGCTCACCTGGCTCACGGGCCGCCACGCCCTCAAGTTCGGTGGGCAGTTCCTGCGCTACGACCAGCGGCGCTTCTACGCCGGCAACAACGGCCTCCTCGGGTTCATCGCCTACAACGGCTCGTTCACCGGCTCGCAGTTCGCGGACTTCCTGCTCGACATGGTGTCGGGCAAGGGCCGGGGGGGCGGCGATCCCAACGACCCCTGGACGCACCTCCAGAACCGGATCGGACTCTTCGTCCAGGACGACTTCAAGGTCACGCCGAGCCTGACCCTGAACCTCGGCCTCCGGTGGGCCTACACGTCGCCGCTCGTGGAGAAGGACAACCGTCAGTCGAACTTCGACCTCACGACCGGCCAGCAGATCTTCGCGAGCGATGGGAGCCTCGAGGACAGAGCGCTCTACAAGCCCTACTACAAGGGCTTCGAGCCGCGCTTCGGTGCCGCCTGGAGCGCGAGCGATCGCCTCGTCGTCCGCGGGGGCTACGGCATCTCGCAGTTCATGGAGGGGACGGGCGCGAACCTGCGTCTCCCGCTGAACCCGCCGTTCTTCTTCGAGTCGAACGTGAACTACGACCGTACCACCGGCGCGGGCACCATCCGCACCGGCTTCGCCGAGCTCATCCCCGGCACGACGCCCAGCGGCAACGTGCGCGCCTACGCTCCGGACCTGCGGCCGCAGTTCACGCAGCAGTGGAACGCGTTCGTGGAGTATCGGCTGACGTCGTCGATGTCGGCCCAGGTCGGATACGTGGGACACCACGCGACGCACCTCGTGACGCCGACGGAGGGCAACCAGGCGCTGCCCGGCGTGGGCGATCCCTCGACGTGGGCGCCCAAGAACACGCGCCGGCCGCTCTACCCCGTGCTGCCGCTCGTCACGACCATCGCCACCACCACCTCGCGCTCGGGGAGCAAGTACAACTCCCTGCAGGCGAGCGTGAGGCAGCGCAGCTGGAAGGGGCTCGAGCTCATGGCCTCCTACACGCTCGCCAAGGGCACGACCAACAACCGCGGCTTCTACGGTGTCTTCGGTGGCACGGGACCGCAGGGAGTGACGAGCGCCACCGAGGGTGCGTACTGGCAGAACACCTACGACCCCGACGCCGAGTGGGGACCGATGTTCCACGACGTCCGCCACAACTTCATCCTGTCGGGCACCTACGAGCTGCCCTGGGGCAAAGGACGAAAGTGGGGCTCGGACTGGGGCGGCGTGACGAACGCGCTCCTCGGCGGCTGGAAGCTGGGCGGGATCTTCCAGGCCCGCACCGGGCTTCCCATCACCGTGATCGACGGCCGCGCCCGCTCGCTGCAGGGCGAGCGCGGAGCGGAGCGACCGAACTGCGTGGGCGATCCCAAGCCTTCCGACCAGTCGCTCACGCACTGGCTCGACATCACTGCGTTCCAGGTGGTGCCGCTCGGCACGTTCGGCAACTGCCCGGTTGGCGTGGCCCGTGCGCCCGGCTACCAGAACGTGGACCTCGTGCTCTCGAAGAGCTTCCCGATGGGCGGGGAGCGGTCGTTCGAGTTCCGCCTGGAAACCTTCAACACGTTCAACCACCCGAGCTTCGGCCCGCCCGCGCGCGACATTTCGGTGCCCAACACGTTCGGGGTCATCACGAACACGGTGAGCGCGCCCCGCGTGGTCGAGCTCGTCCTGAAGTTCTATTTCTAGTCGATGGACCGGGGTGGCCGATCGCCCGCCCCGGTCCATTCTTCGTCTAGTCAGCTCTCGGTCGGATAGCCGGCCGCGGTCCAGGCGCTCGTGCCGCCCACCACGTTCCGCAGGTCGCGAAAGCCGTGGCGCTGGAGGACGCTCGTCCCCGCGCTCGACCGGTAGCCGCCGGCGCACACGACCGCCGTGGGACGCGCGGGGTCGAGGCCGTCGAGCGCGCGCTCGAGGCGGTCCAGGGGGCGGAGGAGGGCGCGAGGGACGTGGCCGCCCGCGTACTCGGGGGGGCGGCGGACGTCCACGACCTGGATGGCGTCGCTCTCCTGGAGCAGGGCCTTGAGCTCGTCCACGGTGATCTGGGGGACCGTCTCGAGCGGAAGGGCCGCGCGGTCCCACGCCGCGACGCCGCCCTCGAGATAGCCGGCGACCTTCTCGATGCCCACGCGCGACAGCCGCAGCGCCGCCTCGTCCACCTGCGCCTCGTCCTCGGCCACGATCACGAGGGTCGCGTCCCCGGGCAGGAGCGTCCCCGCCCACGACGCGAACTGTCCGCCGAGGCCGATGTTCACCGAGCCCGGCACGTGTCCGGTGCCGAAGGCGGCGGCCGGCCGCACGTCCAGGACCACGACTCCTCCGCCTAACGCACGGACCTGGGCCGGGCCGAGGGCAGGCGGGCGCGGGCGGGTTCCGAGGGCGGGCGCGCCCTCGCGGTTCTTCTGCACGTCGGCGGGGAAGTAGGCCGGCACCTCCGGCAGGTCCACCGTCATCATCTTCACGAAGTCGGCCTTGGGCATGGGCCGCAGCGCGTAGTTCGTCCTCCGCTGCTCGCCGATCGTGGACGAGGTCTCCTTGGAGATGTTCCGGCCGCACAGAGAGCCCGCGCCGTGGGCGGGATAGACCTCGACCGCGTCGTCGAGCTTCATGAGCTTGTCGTGGAGCGAGTCGTAGAGCATCCCCGCCATCGTCTCCGGCGTGAGCCCCCGCCCTCCCGCGAGGTCGGGGCGGCCGACGTCGCCGATGAAGAGCGTGTCGCCGGTGAGGACCATCCGCGGCTCCTCTCCCTTCTCCGTGTCGATGACGAGCAGGGAGATGCTCTCCGGCGTGTGGCCGGGGGTCTCCAGCACGCGGAGGATCACGTGGCCGACGCGGATCTCGTCTCCTTCACGCACCGCCCAGTGGGGGAAGGTCGCCTCCGCCTTCGCCCCGAAGACCACCTTCGCCCCCGTCTTCTCCACGAGCTCGCGGTAGCCGCTCACGAAGTCGGCGTGGAGGTGGGTCTCGATCACGACGGTGATCTTCAAGCCGCGGGCCTTCGCTTCCGCGAGGTACTCGTCGACGTCGCGCCGCGGATCCACGACCGCGGCCTGGCCGTCGGAGCCGACGAGGTACGAGGCGTGGGCCAGGCAGCCCAGGTAGAACTGCTGGAATTCCATGCCCCCGAGGATAACGCCGGCTAGGGATGGAGGGCGAGGTGCAGGGCGAAGTACGTGACCGCGGCCACGAGGCCGGAGAGGGGGATGGTCAGGACCCAGGCCCACACGATGCGCTGGGCGACCCCCCACTTCACCGCGGAGAGCCGGCGGGTCGCCCCCACGCCGATGATCGCTCCGGTGATCGTGTGCGTGGTGGAGACGGGAATCCCCGAGAGCGTCGCCCCCACGAGCGTGAGCGCGCCCGAGGTCTCCGCGCAGAAGCCGCCGAACGGCTGGAGCTTCGTGATCTTCGTCCCCATCGTCTTCACGATGCGCCAGCCCCCGAACATGGTGCCGAAGGCGATGGCGGCGTGGCTGATGAGGATGACCCAGAGCGGCACCTCGAACTTGTCGAGGCGGCCCGCGGTCACGAGCAGCCCGGTGATGATGCCCATCGTCTTCTGGGCGTCGTTGCCCCCGTGGCCCAGGCTGTAGAAGCCCGCGGACAAGAGCTGGAGGCGGCGGAAGAGCTTGTCGAGCTTGTAGGGCACCCAGTTCCGGAAGGTCCACGTCACGGCGACGGTCAGGAAGAACGCGACGATGGCGCCGAACAGCGGGGCGAGGACGATGAAGGCGATCGGCTTCACCCATCCCGAGACGATGATCGCCGCGAAGCCGGCCTTGGCCACCGCCGCGCCCGCGTACCCGCCCCAGAGCGCGTGCGAGGAGGAGACGGGGATGCCGTAGTACCAGGTGATGAGGTTCCACGCGATGGCCCCGACGAGGCCGGCGAGTATCACCTCGGGCGTGACGATAGAGAGGTCGATCATCCCCTTGCCCAGGGTCTTCGCCACGTGCGTCCCCAGCACGAACGCGGCCACGAAGTTGAAGAAGGCGGCCCAGAGCACCGCGATCTGCGGAGTGAGCACGCGCGTGGAGACGACGGTGGCGATCGAGTTGGCGGCGTCGTGGAAGCCGTTCAGGAAGTCGAAGGCGAGCGCCACGAGGATGATGAAGATCAGGAAGGTGGTTTCGGTCGCCATCTTCGCGGAGGGCCGGTCAGGCGTTCTTGATCACGACGTTGCCGACGATGTGGGTGAAGTCCTTGCAAGCGTCGCACGCCTCCTCCAGCCCGTCGTAGATCTCCTTCCACTTCATGATCTCCACGGGGTTGCGGCTGTCCTTGCGGAAGAGGTCGGCGATCACGGTGGCGTAGAGGGAGTCGCCCTGGTTCTCGAGCTCCGACACCCGCACGATGCCCTCCTGGATCACCCTCACGTTGCCGAGGTCCCAGATGAGCGCGAGCGTGCGCTCCACCTCGGTCGCCATCTCCACGAGGATCTCGGAGAAGCGGCGGAGGCCGTCCGGTGAGTCGGCGAGCTCGAAGAGCGTCAGGTACTGCGCCGCGCTCTCCAGGTAGTCGAGGATGTCGTCGAGGTCGCTGGCGAGCATGCGGATGTCCTCGCGGTCGAGGGGCGTGATGAAGGTCGAGTTCAGGGCCTCGAAGATCCTTCGCGTCACCTGGTCCCCGTCGTGCTCGATGGCCTTGAGCTGGACCGTCTTCACCCGGCGCTGCTCGAGGGTGGTCGCATTGGCGATCTCGGCGAAGAGGCGGGCGCCCCGGAGCAGGTTCTGCGCGCTCTGGGCGAGCAGGTCGTGGAAGCGCTCCTCCCGGGGCATGAACCACCGGATGAAGTTGTCGGCTTTCATGGGGCACCTGTAGTGTAAGAAGGAAGGCGTTTCCGTTACTTTTCGGTGACAGGCGCCGCGATGCTACCACGACTCAGGAACGAGGGTGCTCCCGGCCTGCGGGCACGTGGACCCGGAAGGAGGTCCCCGTCCCGGAGACGCTCTCCACCGACACGAAAGCGCCCATGCCCTCCGCGAGGTGCTTCACGATGGCGAGACCCAGGCCCGTGCCCCCGAGCTCGCGGCTCCGCGCCTTGTCCACGCGGTAGAACCGCTCGAAGATCCGCGGGAGGTGCTCGGCGCCGATGCCGGGACCGTCGTCCTTGACCTCGACCGTGACCCCGCCGTCGGGGCCGGGAGCGCTGCGAACCTCCACCCGCCCTCCCTCCGGCGTGTACTTGACCGCGTTCTCCACCAGGTTCTCGAGGATGCGGCGCAGACGGTCCGCGTCCGTGACGACCGCGGGCGCTCCTCCGTCGGTGCGGTGCAGGGCGATCTGCTTGCGCCCGGCGAGGCCGGTGAAGGAGACCACGACGTCCTCCACCACGTCGGCGGGACTCACCTCTTCCCAGAGGGGCGGCCGCTCCCCGGACTCGAGCCGCGACAGCTCCAGGAGGTCTTCCACGAGCGCGGCCATGCGGTCGGCGTGGACGCGGATCTTTCCCAGGAAGCGCTGCGCCGTCTCCGCCTCCGCCACCGCTCCGTCCTCGAGCGCTTCCACGAAGCCGCGGATGGAGGTGAGCGGTGTGCGCAGCTCGTGCGACGCGTTGGCGACGAAGTCGCGCCGGATGCTGTCCACCCGTCGCCGCTCCGTGGCGTCGTGGAAGGTCAGGACGACACCGGGGGGCGTGCCTTCCGCGCCCGGGAACGGCACGGCGCTCAGATAGAACACGCGCTGCAGCTGGCGGAGCTCCACCTCCGCTTCCCGGCGCATCTCGGTGCGCAGCACCTCCTCGATCACGGCCCCCACCTCCCGCTGGCGGATCACCTCCACGTAGTGGCGGCCCACCGGATCGCGGAGGTCGAGGCTCGCGGTCAGGGACTGGTTGGCCAGGATCACGGTGCCGCGGTGGTCCACGGCGAGGACACCGTCCTCCATCGCGGCGAGGATCGCCCCCTGGCGGGCGCGCTCCCGGGCGATCTCGCTCAGTCGCTCCTGGAGCTGGTCGGCGGAGTGGTTGAGGATCCGGCCGAGCTCGCCGAGCTCGTCGGTTCGGCGCACGCGGATGCGGGCGGCGAGGTTTCCCGCCGCGAACTGCCGCGCCGTCTCCATGATCTCGCGCAGGGAGGCGGCGAGCGGCGCGGAGAGGGCGAAAGCCACGAGGAGCGCGGTGGCCGCGGCGAGGGCGAGCGCGAACCCGAGCGCCCGCCCCAGCTCCGCGACCTGCCCGCGCACCGCCGCGGTGGAAAGGGCGACGCGGGCGACGCCGACGACCCGGGTGTCGGTCCGGATCGGCACCGCGGCGTAGACGAGCTCGTCGTGGACGGTAGTGCTGAAGCGCGTGATCGCGAAGGGCTCGCCGCGCATGGCCGCCTGCACTTCGGGCCGGTGGCCGTGGTTCTCGAGGGCGAGGAGGGCGGGTCCGGAGAGCGTCGAGTCGCCGACCACGCGGCCGTCGGGGGCCACGATCGTGACCCGCGCCTGGACGTCGCGCGCGGCCGTGTCCACGAGGGGGTCGATCGTCTCGACGCCCGCGCCGCGGGCCATGGCCGGCGCCGTCACGCGGGCCATGAGCCGCGCCTCGGCGAGCAGCGTCGTCTCCGACTGCTCGATCGCGCGGCGCTTGAGACCCGGAGTGGCGAGGACGAGGACGGCGACGAGGAAGGCCAGGACCGCCGCCGCGGCCGTCACCACCATGCGCGTGCGCAGCGACATCAGCTCTCCTCGTCGTGAAGGAGACGATAGCCCAGTGACTTTACGGTGACGATGGCGGGAGCGAGGCCGGGGATCTTCTCCCGCAGCCGCCGCACGTGCACGTCCACCGTGCGGGTGCCTTCCGAGTACGAGTAGCCCCAGACGTCCTCGAGGAGGGCCTGCCGGCTCAGCACGCGGCCCTGGGCCTCGAGGAGGGCCACGAGCAGGGCGAACTCCTTGGCGGTGAGGTGGACGGGCTGGCTGTCCCAGCGCACGACGTGGCGCAGGCGGTCCACCTCGAGCGGCCCCCGGACGAGCGGGATCTCGTCCTCGGGCTTCCGCTCCAGGCGCCGGAAGAGGGCCCGCACGCGCGCCACGAGCTCCTTGGGGCTGAACGGCTTCACCACGTAGTCGTCCGCTCCCATCTCGAGCCCGACGATGCGGTCCGCCTCGTCACCGCGGGCCGTGAGCATGACCACGGGCACGTCCTTCGTCCGGCGGTCGCGGCGGATCTCGGTACAGAGCGTGAGGCCGTCCATCCCCGGCAGCTGGAGGTCGAGGATCACGAGCTGGTAGGCCTCCGCGCGCAGCCGCTCCAGGCCCTTGCGGCCGTCCGCCGCGGCGTCGACGGAGAAGCCCTCGGCCTTCAGGTAGTGGACGAGCAGCTCCACGATGTCGGGGTCGTCTTCCACGACGAGGGCGCGGCGCATGGGGGATGCACCAAGGATACTGTGTCACGAGCAGCGCCGTCCGGACGGCGCCGCGCCGTTGGCGTGCTCGCCGGGCCTGGCGTATAACTCGGGGCGCTCCGCACCGTCGCGCTCAGGAGGGCTTGCCATGCGCATCGTGATCACGGGCGGCACCGGGTTCATCGGGCGCGAGGTCGTCGAGCGCCTCACCGAGTCGGGGAGCGACGACGTCGCGGTGACCACGCGCGATCCGGGAGGGCCCGATCCCTTCGGCGGCCGCGTCGAGCGGGTGCAGGCCTTCGCAGGAGATCCCGTCTCTCTGGGCAAGGCCTTCACCCGCGCCGACGTGGTCGTCCACGCGATCCAGTTCCCCAACCACCCGGTGGAGGACCCGAAGCGGGGCCGCAGCTACATGGAGGTGGACGGGAAGGGCACCGAGGTGGCGGCCTCGGTGGCGAAGAAGCTCGGCGTCCGGCGCTTCGTCTACCTGTCGGGGGCGGGAGCAGGGCAGGACCGGCCCCAGCCGTGGTTCCGCGCCAAGGACCGCGCGGAGGCGGCGATCCGGGCCACGGGGATGGAGCACACGATCCTGCGCCCGTCCTGGATCTACGGGCCGGGCGACCGGAGCATGAACCGGTTCGTGTTCTTCGTCCGCTACCTTCCCGTGGTGCCGGTGATCGGCGACGGCAAGACGCCGGTGCAGCCCATCTCCGTCCACGACGTCGCGCGCTGCGTCGCGGAGTCGGCGCGCCGGGAGGATGCGAAGGACAAGGTGTTCGAGCTCGGCGGGCCGGAGAAGCTCACCATGGACCAGATCATCCACGCCGTGCAGAAGGTGCTCGGCCGGAAGCAGCCGCTCCTCCACCATCCGGCGCCGCTCATGAAGCTGCTGGTGAAGCCCATGGCGCTGCTGCCCGAGCCCATCCTGTCGCCGACCGCGATCGACTTCATCCTGCAGGAGGTGGAGGTCGACCCGCGGCCCGCCGTCGAGTACTACGGCTTCCCGTTCCGGCGGCTGGAGGACGGGTTGCGGGAGTATTTGACGCCTCGGCGATAGCGGCCGAGCCCAGGCAAGGCTCGGGCGCTTCCCGGGTTATCCTGGGACGTGGGCCAGACCTACTTCCAGAAGGGCTTCAACCTGAAGGCGGCCGTTCGTCCCGTGCTCGCCCAGAGCTACCACAGCAAGGTGGTGGACCGGCTGAAGGAGCTCGACTACCGGGCCCGGGCCGGCGAGCTGACGCTCAAGCTCGCCCGCGAGTTCGGCTTCTGCTACGGCGTCGACCGCGCCGTCGAGTACGCCTACGAGACTCGGGAGAAGTTCCCGGACCGGCGGATCTTCCTCTCCGGGGAGATCATCCACAACCCCGAGGTGAACGGACGGCTCTCCGGCCTCGGCATCCGCATCCTTCCCGAGGACAACGACCCGGCGCAGCGCTACGCCGAGGTCTCGGCGGAGGACGTCGTGATCCTTCCCGCCTTCGGGGTTCCCGTCCTGGAGATGGAGTTCCTGCGCGCCCGCGGCTGCGTGCTCGTCGATACCACGTGCGGCAGCGTGCTCAACGTCTGGAAGAACGTCCACCAGTACGCGCGCGACGGCTTCACCGCCGTGATCCACGGCAAGCACTACCACGAGGAGACGAAGGCGACCGCGTCCCAGGCGCTCACCCACGATGGCGGCCGGTACCTCTGCGTGCGCGACCGCGAGGAGGCGGCGCTCGTTTGCGGCTTCATCCGGGGCACGGTGGCGGGGGAAGAGCTCCAGACGCGTTTCGCGGCGGCGGTGAGCCCGGGCTTCGAGCCCTCGCGCGACCTCGCCCGGATCGGCCTGGCCAACCAGACGACGATGCTGATGAGCGAGAGCCTCGAGATACAGGAGATGCTACGCCGGGCCATGCTCGAGCGCCACGGGGAGGCCGGGCTCCGCGAGAGCTTCCGCGCCTTCGACACGATCTGCTCCGCCACCCAGGACCGCCAGGACGCCGTGCAGCGGCTGCTCGCGGAGGACGGGCTCGACGTGATGGTGGTGATCGGCGGCTACAACAGCAGCAACACCCAGGCCCTCGCCCGCATCTGCGCCGAGCGCACCCCGACCTTCCACATCAGCGGGGCCGACCGCCTGGTGGGGACGGCGATCCTCCACCGCCCCATCCTCTACCACGCGCCCGAGACGGAGACCGCGGACTGGCTCCCCGCGGGCGAGGTGACCGTGGGTCTCACCGCGGGCGCCTCCACGCCGAACAACGTGGTGGGAGAGGTCGTGGAGCGGATCCTCGCGCTGCGAGGCAAGACCGTCGACGACCTCGGACCGCTCTCCTAGAGGGTCACGCCCCGGCGCGTAGCTCGGCTTCCTCGTCGCCGCTCTCCTGCGGGCCCACGACGAGGTTGCGCCCTTCGCGCTTGGCCTGGTAGAGCCGCGCGTCCGCCTTCGCCACGACTTCCGCGGCGTGGACGCCGTCCGCGGGCCAGCTCGCGACGCCGATGCTCACCGTGACCCGACCGCCCGCGACGCCCGTCAGCAGGAGCGTCGAGCCCACGCTCGCGCGCAGGTCCTCCATCCTCCGCATCGCTTCGGTAGCGGCGGTCTCGGGCAGGATCAGCCCGAACTCGTCGCCCCCGTAGCGCGCGACGACGTCGCTGCGGCGGAGCGTCCGGCGGCAGGTCTCGGCCACCGCCTTGAGCGCGGCGTCGCCCCCCGCGTGGCCGTGGGCGTCGTTCCAGGCCTTGAAGGCGTCGACGTCGAGGAAGGCCACGGTGAACGTGCGGTGGTGCCGGCGGGCCCGGCTCGTCTCCTCCTCGAGGCGGTCGTCGAAGGCACCCCGGTTCCTGAGGCCGGTCAGGCGGTCGGTGGAGGAGAGTCGGCGCAGCTGCCGCGCTCGCTGCACGATCAGCGCGGCGAGACCCGTGGCGAGGGCGAGAAAGGCCAGCCGCCCGAGCTGGGCGTTCAGGTAGAACATCCCGTCCGCGTAGGGAGCGTAGTCCCCGCTGTTCAGGTCGTATCGGCTCGTCAGGTAGACGAGCAGGCCCCCGTACTGCAGGATTGCGAGACCGCCGGTCGAGACGACGACGCGCCAGTCGTAGCGCAGGGCGGACCAGCCGATGACGAGGAAGTAGATCTCGAAGATCGAGATGCTGTTGGCGGCGGCGTGGGGCTTCCCGGCGAGGGCCAGGGAGAGGAGACCCAGCGTCACGAACGTCACGTCGCCGGCGCTGCTCGCGAAGGCGATCCACGGCTCGTACCGTCGCAAGAGGAGCAGGTAGAAGGCGGCGGCGGCGGCGAGGGCGAGGAGCAGGAGACCGATGGTGGCCTGGTCGGCGCGGCGGTCCGCGCCCGGGGCGAGCTGCATCGCCGCGATGACACCCACCGCGACGAGCCGGATCCGCGCCACCAGCCGCTCGCCCGCGGCCGCGGCGTCCTGGAAGAGCGGGTCCGGTTCCTCGCGCCACTGCATGCGTCGCTGCGATCGTAACCGGACGGTGGGCGAACGTCCACGCCGCGGTGATATATTCGCGCCTCGCGGAGGACCCCATGCTGCTCGAAGGGAAGCACGGACTCATCCTCGGGATCGCGAACAAGCGGTCGATCGCCTGGGGCATCGCGCAGTCCGTGGCCCGGGAGGGGGCGCGCCTCGCCGTGACCTTCCAGGGCGAACGCCTGGAGGAGAACGTCCGCGAGCTCGCGGCCGGCCTCGAGGACCCGCTCATCCTGCCCTGCGACGTGAGCCGCGACGGCGACCTCGTCGCCCTCGCGGAGGCGGTGAAGAAGGACTTCGGCGGCCTCGACTTCGTGGTCCACGGGGTGGCGTATGCGCTGCGCGAAGAGCTCGACGGGGAGTTCCTGAGCACGTCGCGCGAAGGCTACCGCGTGGCCCAGGACATCTCGTCCTACTCGCTCACCGCGCTCGCCCGGGCCGTCGTGCCCCTCATGGAGGGCCGGGGCGGCAGCATCGTGACCCTGACCTACCTGGGCGGCGAGCGCGTCGTTCCCCACTACAACGTGATGGGTGTGGCCAAGGCCGCCCTCGACATGTCGGTGCGCTACCTCGCCGCCGACCTCGGACCCAAGGGCATCCGGGTGAACGCGATCTCCGCGGGGCCCATCAAGACGCTCGCCGCCTCCGGCGTCCACGGGATCTCGAAGATGCTCGAGTACCACCGGACGCACGCCCCGCTGCGCAAGAACACGGAGCAGGAGGAGGTCGGGGACGCGGCGCTCTTCCTCGTCTCTCCGCTCTCCCGCGGCGTCACCGGCGAGGTCCTCCACGTGGACGGCGGGTTCCACGTGATGGGGATGTCCGCCCTCTGAGCCCCTGAGCCTCGACGTGGAGCCGCACCGCCTGCCCGAGAACGAGGCCGTCCGGCGGCTGCACGCCCAGTACGAGACGGCGCGCGCGCTCGCGGAGTCCCGCTCCCTCGAGCAGGCGACGCCGCGCATCCTGCGCGCGATCTGCGAGACGCTCGGGTGGGAGCACGGCGCGCTCTGGCGCGTGGACGCGACGGAGGGAGTGCTGCGGTGCGCCGAGGTGTGGAGCCCCGAAGGGGCCGCGTTCCCCGAGTTCGACGCGGTCAGCCTC
Organism: Acidobacteriota bacterium; assembly: GCA_046726955.1. GTDB lineage: Bacteria > Acidobacteriota > Vicinamibacteria > Fen-336 > Fen-336 > CAVPGH01. The sequence goes on along the minus strand of JBKPBQ010000575.1, from coordinate 7,820 downwards.
AAGATCACGTTCGCACCCGGGACCGGCCTGCCGGGCCGCGTGTGGACGACCGGGAAGCCGGCGTGGATCCCGGACGTGGTGCAGGACGCGAACTTCCCCCGCGCGAAGGTGGCCGACCGCGAGGGCCTGCACGCGGCCCTCGGCTTCCCGATCCGCCTCCCCGACGGCGAGGTCATCGCGGTCCTCGAGTTCTTCAGCCGCGAGATCCGCCAGCCCGACGACGAGCTGCTCGAGATGCTGGCGGCGGTGGGCCGCCAGATCGGGCAGTTCCGCGAGCGCATGCGCATGCAAGCGGAGCTCGCCACCTTCTTCGAAGCCTCCCCCGACATGCTCTGCATCGCCGGCGTCAACGGGTACTTCCAGAGGCTCAATGCGGCCTGGGAGAAGACGCTCGGCTGGACGACGGCGGAGCTCATGTCCCATCCCTACTTTCGTTACGTGCATCCCGAGGACATGGCGATGGCCCGGCGGGAGGCGGCCAGCGTCGCCGCCGGCAAGGGGAGCGAGGGCTTCGAGCACCGCTACCAGCACAAGGACGGGTCCTACCGCTGGCTGTCCTGGAACAGCACGCCCGTACCCGAGGAAGGGCTCATCTACGCGATCGCGCGGGACGTCACCGACCAGAGGAAGGTGGCGGAGGAGCTGCGCAAGGCGAGGGAGGCGGCGGACGCCGCCAACCGGGCGAAAAGCGACTTCCTCGCCAACATGAGCCACGAGATCCGCACCCCGATGAACGCGGTCATCGGGATGGCGGAGCTGCTCCTCGACACCTCGCTGCGCGCGGACCAGCGCGAGTACCTCACGACGCTCAAGGATTCCGCGGAGTCGCTGCTCGGCCTCATCAACGACATCCTCGACTTCTCGAAGATCGAGGCGGGCCGGCTCGACCTCCTCCACGAGGAGTTCGACCTGCGGGAGGCCCTCGGGGACACGCTACGCACCCTGGCCGTGCGCGCGCACCAGAAAGGCCTGGAGCTCGCGGGGCGCATCGCCCCCGAGGTGCCCGACCGCGTGGTGGGCGACGCAAGCCGGCTGCGGCAGGTGATCGTGAACCTCGTGGGCAACGCCATCAAGTTCACGGAGAAGGGCGAGGTCCTCGTCCAGGTCGAGAAGGAGAAGGTGGCGGGCGACGAGATCGTCCTCCGTTTCCTCGTCGCCGACACGGGCATCGGCATCCCCCGCGAGAAGCAGGCGCTCGTGTTCCGCGCCTTCGAGCAGGCGGACAGCTCGACCACGCGCGAGTACGGGGGGACGGGGCTGGGCCTGTCGATCTCCGCCCAGCTCGTCGAGCTCATGGGCGGCCGCATCACGGTGGACAGCGAGCCGGGCCGGGGGAGCCGCTTCCGCTTCGCGGCGCGCTTCCCCCTGCCCGCCCGCGGGCGGAGAAAGGCCCGGCGCTTCCCGAAGCTGCGGGGCCTGCGCGTCCTCGTGGTGGACGACAACGCCACGAACCGCCGCATCCTCGAGGAGGTGTTCCGCCAGTGGCGGATGCGGCCCAAGGCCGCGAGCGGCGGCCGGGAAGCGCTCGCCGAGATGCGACGGGCGGTGAAGGCGCGACGCCCCTACGCCCTCGTGCTGGTCGACGCCCAGATGCCGGGGATGGACGGCTTCGGCCTGGCCGAGGAGATCTGCAAGAGCCCGCGGCTCGCCCGGGCCACGATCATGATGCTCACCTCCGGTCCGCGGACGGACGACCGCGACCGCTGCCGCGAGGCCGGGATCTCCAGCTACCTCACGAAGCCCATCAAGCAGTCGGACCTCATGGACGCGATCATGGCCGTGCTCGACCCGCGCGCCATGGCGCGGTCGAAGACGACCGATGGCGAAGCCCCTGCGCCGGAGACCCGGAGGCTGCGCGTTCTCGTCGCCGAGGACAACCCCGTCAACCAGCAGGTCGCGGTGGGCATGCTCGAGCGGGCGGGTCACTCCGCGGTAGTGGCGGACAACGGCCGGGAGGCGCTCGCCCTCTTCGAGCACGAGCCGTTCGACCTCGTCCTGATGGACGTGCAGATGCCGGAGCTCGACGGCCTGGAGACGGCGGCGGCCATCCGTGCCCGCGAGCAGACGACGGGCGGCCACGTCCCGATCGTCGCGGTGACCGCACACGCTCTCAAGGGCGACGCCGAGAGGTGCCTGGCTGCGGGGATGGACGACTACCTCGCCAAGCCGCTCCACCCCCGGGAGCTCCAGGCGGCCATCAAGCGCGTGACGTCAGGCCGGGAGCCGGCGAGCAAGAAGCCGGAGGCACCGCCGGAGCCCCCGGCGTCCGGCGCCGTCGACTCGACGCTCCTCCTCGAGCGCGTCGGGGGCGACCGCCGCGCCCTCGCGTCCCTCGTCCGGACTTTCCGGAGCGACGCCCCCAGGAAGCTCGCCGACATCCACCGCGCCGTCTCCGCGGGCGACGCGCGCGCCCTGCAGGCGGCGGCCCACGCGCTCAAGGGCGCGGTGTCGAACTTCGCCGCCGCCGCCGCCACCGAGGTCGCCTTCCGCCTGCAGCGGATGGGCGAGGCCGGAGACGCGGGCGGCGCTCCCCCCGTCGTGGCGCAGCTCGAGCGCGAGCTCGCGAAGGTGACGGTCGCCCTCGACGAGCTCGTGCGCCCGCCGCAGCGCCGGCGCGAGCGAAAGCACGCGCGCCCGCGGGCGAAGGCCCGCCGCTCCGTCAGTCGAGGTACTTGACGAAGACGACCTCGTTGTGCGCCTCGTTGTACAGCAGCTCGTCCACCATCTGGCGCGTCATGAGGAGCCCGAACCCCCCCGGCCGCAGCCCCTTCTCCTGACGGACGACCGCGTGCTCGAGGGGCGAGTCCGTCGGGTTGTTGATGGCGGCGTGGGGGAGCTCCTTGAAGTTGAACCCCTTTCCGGGATCGGCGATGCGGAAGAGGAGCATGCGCCGCGCGCGCAGGCAGGCGATGCGGACCTTCTGCCGCGGATCGAGCTTCCCGCCCCACTCGACGGCGTTCATGAGCAGCTCGCGGAAGGCCTGGCCCACGTTCTCGCGCACGTCCTCGGGCAGGTCCGTCTCCAGGCGCAGCACGAAGTCGTGGATGCGCTCCGCGGCGTCGCGGTCGCAGGGGACGAGCAGCTCCAGCCAATCGGCCTTGGCGGAGATCACCTCGACCGGCGGCACCTCCGACGGCGAGGCGAGGACGGACTCCACCAGCGTCTTGAGCGCCTTGGGCTCGACCGGCTTCTTCATGTAGTGGTGAGCCCGCTCGCGGATGGCCTTGAGGAGGGTCTCGGGGGCGTCGTCCGCGGTCATCACCACCACCTTGGGGGGAAAGGACTCGTCGCGGAGCCGGGTGAGCATGGCCAGGCCATCCATCCCCGGCATCCACACGTCGAGGAGCACGAGGTCGAACCGCCGGCGACGGATGAGGGCGAGCGCCTTCTCGCCGTCGTCCGCGGTCTCGACGGCATAGCCCGCCGACTTGAGCTGGTGGCGGATCATCTGCAGCGTCGTGGGGTCGTCGTCGACGACGAGAATCCTCTGCATCGCGTCCTCGACGGGGGAAGAACGAGCGTCCCGATCCTAGGACCACCGCCCCACGACGTCAAGCCTGGGAGCCGTGCTAGTCTCCTGCAGCGACCGTGCGAATTTCCATCGCCCTCTGGACCGTGGTCGGCGCCGCGGCGATCGCCGCGTTCATCCCCGTCCTCTCCGCCGACGACCTCCCCGAGATCAAGGCGCGCGGCTCGCTGCGCGTCCTCGGCATCGTGGACGACGCCGAGGACGAGTTCCTCACCGCCCAGCCCGGACGCGGGCTCGACCGCGAGCTGCTCGAGGGCTTCGCCCGCCTCCAGGGAGTGAAGCTCGAGGTCGTGAACGCCGGGGCCTGGGACGCGCTCGTGCCGGCTCTCCTGCAGGGAAAGGGCGACCTCATCGCCGGCCGCTTCACCGCGACCGAGGCGAGGCGCAAGCTCATCGAGTTCACGCCCGAGGTCTTCCCGACCCGGAACGTCGTGGTCACGCGCTCGCCCCACCGCGTGGTGAAGACGCTCGAGGAGCTGCGCGCAGAGAAGGTCGGCACCGTGAAGGGGACGAGCATGGCGGACGCGGTGGCGGCGGCGGGCGTGCCGGCGGGACAGGTGGACGACGGTGTCGCGTCGGGACACCTGCCCGAGGCCCTGCAGTCGGGGCGGGTGGGAGCGATCGTTCTCGGCGTCGAGAACGCGATCTCGGCGCGGCGCGCGGACCCCGGCCTCCAGCTCGGCCTCTTCCTCGGATCGCCGGGAGCGCTGGCGTGGGGAGTGTCCAGGAAGTCGCCCCAGCTCCTCCAGGCGCTCTCCGAGTACGTGGCGAGCACTCGGCGCACGCCCACCTGGAATCGGCTGGTCGTGAAGTACTTCGGGGCGGAGGCGCCGGAAGTGCTGCGCCAGGCCCGGGGCGAGCAGACGCCCTGAGCCGCCTCGCGTACCGCTCGCGCGGTCAGTAGTCGGCCGGCGCGCCGATCGGCCGTCCCGGGGGAGCGGGCGGCGGCGCGGGACGGCTGCGGTGCGACTCCGGCGGCGAGAGCACGTCCCTAACGTCGCGCGCGGCCAGCCACAGGTGCGCCTTCGTCGCGGGGTCGGCGGCGGTCCGCGACCGCTCCTCGAGCCTTTCCCCGAGCAGGAACACGTAGCGCGTCGCGGTCGCGCGCACCTCCGGCGACGCGTCGGCTCGCGTTGCGACGTCGAGCAGGGCGTCGAGGGCGACGCGCTGCGCGACGCGCTGCAGCGCCCGCAGACGGGGCGTGGCGGCTGCGGGTGCGCCCCACGTCGCCTGCTCCAGCCGGGCGAGGAGAGCGGAGAGGGTCAAGGCGTCGTCGCCCGTGGCGAGCGTGAGACGCGCCGCGCGCTCGGGCTCGAGCAGCGGCCGGACGACGAGGTCGGCGAGGATGCGCGCGGCGGTGAGCGGGCTCGAGAAAGCACCCGCCTCCGAGGCGACCTGCTCGCGGCTCCGGCGCATCCCGGACGGGGGAGGGACGAGGGAGGCGAGCGCGCCGTCGGGCACGTCGAGGTTTGCGGGCTCGAGGGCGACCAGCAGCTGCTCGAGGGCGCGCCGCTGCGTCGCCGTGTCCACCGCGCGTACGGGCACCTGGCCGTCTCCGGCGAGCGCGTTCGTCTGGTAGACGCCGCCCACGTAGCCCTGCGCGGCCTGGATCGCGAAGCGGTGGTAGAGGTAGGCGAGGCCGAAGCGGGCTTGCAGCGAGTAGAGCGGCTCGCCCGGACGGAGCTGCCCGGCGCCGAAGCGCTCGAGGAGGAGCGAGCGCACCGCCTGCGACTTGGAGAGCCACTCCCCCGGATCCTTCCCCCAGTCGTACTCCGCCCAGCGCGGGTCGTCGTCGAGCGGGTAGACGTCGCCCCGCGCGTAGGCCTCGCGGACGACCTGGTCGAGCCGCTCGGGATCGCCTTGCGTCGCGTAGCCCCAGCGGATGGCCAGGCGGTCGTACGAGCCGACGTCGGTGGGATAGGCATCGGAGAGGTCCAGCCGGCCGCCCCGCCGCTCGATGTGGGGAGCCAGGTAGTCCATGACGGAGCCCCAGCCGAACGTGGTGGCCGCGAAGTTGTGCATGAGGCCGAGCGTGTGGCCCACCTCGTGCGCGGCGAGGTAGCGCAGGCGGGCGAGCACGAGCGACTCCTCGGACACCTCGGGCTCGCCGCCGGCGAGGAGCGCGGCGAGGTCCGGGGCGTCGAGCGCGCTGCAGGACCGCGAGGGCGAGACGAGGTTCTGCCACATCCGCGACGTGGTGCGGCGCCGATGCGAGTCGATGCGCGCGACGGCGTGCAGGATCTCGCCGGTCCGGGGGTCGGCCTGGAAATCGCCGATCGACCACGCCCTGTCCGCGCGGTTGATCCACTCGATCCCCGAGTAGCGCGCGTCGAGGAAGGTCGCCCCCTCGGGCAGGTCGCGGACGACGAGCGCGCCCTCGAACCCGGCCTCCCGGAACGCGTGGTTCCACCAGAGCGCCGCCTCGCGCACGGCCGTGCGCTCCGGCTCCGGCAGGCCGCGGTCGAGGTAGTAGACGATGGGCTCGACCGGCGCCGACACGTCCGCGCCAGGGTCCTTCTTCACGAGGCGCCACCGCGAGGCGACGTAGCGCTCGATCGGCTCCGTGTAGGGAGCCGTGTGGTCCAGGAAAGCCTGGGGAATGAAGCCCACGCGCGGGTCGAGCCGCCGGGGGACGAAGCCCGGCTCCGGGAGCTTCAGGAACGTGTGGTGCACGGTCAGGCTGAGCGTCCGGCCGTCGGGCAGCACGGCGGCCACCGCCGGAGGCGGGGCGTCCGAGGTGAACGTGAGGAGGGCTTCGATCTCCGTGTTGCGGGGGAACGCCGCCGTGCGCTCGAGGCGCGGAGAGGAGCGCGCACCGTCCTGCTTCCACTCGCCGAGCTTCGCCGCGCGCAGCGCCGGAAGCACGAGCGTGTCGCGGAGGGCGAAGTCGGTCGCGTCCACGAGCAGGCGCGGGCCCTCCGCGGCGAGGACGTCGAAGCCGGCGAGCACCGAGGACGGGAACGACTCCGCGACCACGCGCGTCCGCTCGGCGTCGGCGACGCCGCTCCTATGGGCCGTCTGCTGCTGCTCGAGGAGGACGCGCGGCCCCACGCGCGTGAAGCGGACGAGCCCGAGCTCGCCGAGCTGCCCGCGGTCGAGCGAAACCTCGAGGAGGCCGGCTCCTCCCGCGAGCCCGACACCGTAGAGCATCTCCTCGCCGGAGACGACCTCGAGCAGGAGGCGGCCCTTCGCGGAGTCCCAGTAGAAGGGCACGAGGCCTTCCTGGCGGGCGAGGCCGGCGGTGGCCGCGGCGAACGTCGTCTCGGGAGCGGCGGGGACGGGAGCCGCCGCGCACCATAACAAAAGAAGGATGCCGGCCGTCGTCCGCATCGCGAATCTCCTCTCGCCAGGGAGCGGGAAGACTACCAGACCCTGCGGAGAGCCGTGCTAATCTGCCATCCCGACCGTGCGATCACCTTTTCCGATCCGCGCCAGCATCCTGGCCGCCGCGCTCGGCATCTCCGGGCCTCCCGCCTCCGGCCAGCCCGCGCAGCGCCCCCCCCGGACCACGTTCCAGGATCCGGCGGCGGCCGCCCTCGCCGCGGGCGAGATCCGCGTGCGCGCGGAGACGCAGGAGAAGGTGGGCCCGGGACACTTCGCGGCCCGCGGGTTCGTGGACGTGAAGATCGGCGAGCTGCGGTTCCAGGCGGACACCATGGACATCTACGAGGTCCCGAAGCCCGACGGGAGCATCGGCCACCGCGTGGTCGCGGAAGGCAACGTGGTGTTCCTGCGCGGCGAGGAGCGGCTGTCCGCGAAGCGCATGGAGATGGACGACACCGGCAAGGGCTGGCTGGAGGACGCGATCGGCTTCGTGGAGCCGGGAGTGTTCGTGGAGGGTGCGCGCATCGAGCGGCTCGACGAGAAGCACTACAAGGTCGAGGGCGGCAAGTTCAGCTCGTGCGCCCAGCCCAACCCGCGCTGGGCCTTCTCGAGCTCGAGCGCGGACATCAAGGTCGGCGACCGCATCATCGCCAAGAACGCCGTGTTCAAGGTGAAGTCCGTCCCCGCGTTCTACGTGCCCATCCTCTACTACCCGATCGAGGAGGACCAGCGCTCCACGGGCTTCCTGTTCCCGCACTTCGGGTACTCCTCGTCGCGCGGCTACAACATCGGGAGCGGGTTCTTCTGGGCGATGGGCCGCAGCCTCGACCAGACGTTCTACGCGGACTACTACTCGAACCTCGGCTACGGGCTCGGCCACGAGTTCCGCTACGCGGACACGGCCCCCTCGCGGGGGACCTTCCGCACCTACGTTTACGACCCGACGAAGATCGGCGGGGACTGGGAC
>JBKPBQ010000574.1:0-5519 GCA_046726955.1 Acidobacteriota bacterium | reverse complement strand
CCGCAACCGTCCACAGGAACAGCGTCCCCGCGGAGACGGCCTCGTCCCACGCCACGAGCGCGCACAGCGTCGTGGAGCAGGCGAACGCGCCGAGCACGAGCGTGCGGAGACGCGACATCAGTACGTTCCCGCGAAGAGTTCCGGTCGGCGGAGAGTGGCCGAGACGTCCTCGTCCCCGTCGAGGAACGCGTAGGGCACGCGCAGCGTGACGAGCTGCTCCTCGAATGAGCGCCGGCGGGCGCGATCGTCCGCCGCGGACGCCGGCCCTCCTTCGAAAGGCGTCAGCCCCCGGGGATGGACGGCCACGACGAGGGGGAAGACGCCCGCCGCCCGCAGGGCCCGCACGGTCGCGCCGAGCTTCGCGAGGTCGATGTCGGAAGAGCCCGCGAGGAGCAGCGCGGCGGTCGAGCCGGGCGACAGCCGGTCGCGGTGAGTTTCCACGAGGTCCACGAGGGCGGTCATCCCCGTTTGCCGCGCCGAGATGACCTCGTGGAGCGCCGCCGAAAGGTGCATTTCGCCCCGGCCCACGGGGACGAACACGTCACGGTCGCCCTCCGCGACGAGCTGGATCGCAATCTGGCGGCGGTGCGCGGTCCAGAGGAGAGCCGCGGCCGCGCGCACGATGCGATCGAGCGTCGACTGCTTGCCCATGCCGGCGCGCCCGCGCCGGTCGAGGTCCAGGAAGAGCGTGAGAACCGGCTGTACGTCACGTTCCGCCTCGCGGACCATCGGGAATCCGCGCTGCGCCGTGGCCGGCCAGTGGATCCGCCGCACGTCGTCGCCCGACCGGAACTCCCGCGCGCCGCGGAAGAGGAGGCTTTGGCCGGCGGCGGCCTCGGTGAGGTCGCGCGGGGCGGCCGAGGACTGTGCGCCGAGGCCGGGCATGGACGGGATCTCGAGCGCGTCCGGGAAGACCTCGAGGCCCTGCACGGCCGTCAGCTCACGGGAGGCGTGCCAGAGCCCGAGCGGGTCCCATGTCCCGACCACCGGCGGGCCCACGATGTAGGCGCCCCACTGCTGCGAGGCAAAGGCCTGGTACGAGAGCGTGCGCTCGTGTCCGCCCGGCAGCGGGCCGGCCTCGAGCACTCCCTGGTGGCCCCCGAATCCCGCGCCGAACGTGTCGCGCACGGAGACGAACTGGACGGGGTGCGCGTTGTGATTCTGGAGCACGAGGTCGACGGTCACGAGGTCGCCCTCGAAGGCGGTCGGCGGCGCGTTCCGCCGAACCTCCAGGCGATCGAGCCCCCGGCGGGCGACGACGAAGCTCACCCCGAGGAGACCGAGCCAGGCGAGGGCGAATCCGAGCAGGGGAGTGGATTGGCTCGGCAGGGAGAGAAGAGCGGAGAGCGCCGCGGCCGCGAAGAGGAAGCCGCGATACGGTGAAGCGCTCTCCACGGCTCAGGGCTTGCGAAACTCGACCGGGACCTCCACCTTCCGCAGCACCTCCTCGACCACGCGCTGGCCGTCGATCCCCTGCACGCGCGCGTGCGGCTTCACCTGGATGCGGTGCGAGAGCACGGCGGGGGCGAGGTCCTTCACGTGGTCGGGGGTGACGAAGTTCGAGCGGCGGACGGCGGCGAGCGCCTGCGACGCGCGCATGAGGCCGAGAGCGCCGCGAGGGCTGGCTCCGAACGTGACCTGGGCGTGGCGGCGCGTCTCCGCCACGATCTTCTGGATGTAGCCGAGGATCGTCTCGTGGATGAAGAGCTTTCGCACCGCGTCCTGCGTCGCCATGAGGTGGTTGAGGTCCATCGTGGGAGCGAGATCGGCGATCGGATGGGTCTCCCGCTGGGAGCGGAGGATGTCCACCTCTGCGGCGTCCGCCGGATAGCCGAGCGACACGCGGATCATGAAGCGGTCGAGCTGCGCTTCGGGCAGGGGGAAGGTGCCGGCCATCTCCACCGGGTTCTGCGTGGCGATGAGGAGGAAGGGAAGCGGCACCTTGAACGGCTTGCCGTCGACAGTCACCTGCCGCTCCTCCATCGCCTCGAGGAAGGCGGACTGGGTGCGGGGAGTCGCGCGGTTGACCTCGTCCACGAGCAGCACGTTCGCGAAGATGGGCCCCGGACGGAACGTGAAGACCATCTGCTTCGGGTCCCAGATGGAGACGCCCGTCACGTCGCTGGGCAGCAGGTCGGGCGTGCACTGCACGCGGCGGTACTGGCCGCCGATGGAGATGGCGAGGGCGCGGGCGAGTATCGTCTTGCCCACTCCCGGGAGGTCCTCGAGCAGCACGTGGCCGCGCGCGAGCAGCGCCGAGACCACGATCTCGATGACGGGGCGCTTGCCCAGGATCACCCGCTCGATGTTCGAGATGAGCCGGCTGTAGACGGGGAGGCCACCCTGACCCGCGGGGGAGGGGGACGACCGCGACGTCGGCTCCGGCTGGCCGTCCAAGAGAGTCTCCCTGCGGCTAACCAGCCGGCTGACGCCGACGCGGCGCCGCGTAAGGATCAGTACCTGCCAACGCCCGCCATCTCGAGCGATGCCATGGTCGTCCGCGGCGAGACCTCGGAGGTGAGCTGCCCTCGGACGGCGTTGCCGACCGCGCTCGTCGTCATCCCCTGGAGGTTGGCCTCGGTGGCGCGCGCCGACAAAGTGATCCGGACACGGCGCACTGCCGTGTTGGGAACGGCGGCGTTCGCCACGCCCGGCGTGTCGCTCCACACTCCGGCGCCATTGAGGTACTGCACCTGCAGGTCCTCGACGCCGAGCGCGACCGGCTGCCAGGAGCTCGTGCCGTCGGGCATCGTCATCCCGCCGTAGGCGCTCCGCTCGAGGCTGGGAACACCGTCGGGGCCGGGATTGATCCGATAGCGAATGATCTGGACGACCGACATGTTCTGCGGAGGATTGGTCCACGTGCCCTTGAAGCCACCGGGAGGGTCGATGTAGCTCTGTCCGTGGGGAAACGTGGTGTGGCCGTTTCCGGTGCCGCCGCCGTTGCCGGCGGTGCAGTTGTTCGTGGATCCCGAGCCGGGCTGCTCGGCCCAGTAGTACCCCATCTCTCCCTGTTGGTTCGTCAGCAGCACGAGCGTCGGAAACTGGTAGCAGGAGCTGAGCGGCTCGAAGGTGCTGATGGACGCGCCCGTGAAGTCGGAGCAGACCGTGAGAGCGTCGCAATCCGCCGTGGTGATGATCTCGATCTGATCGGAATTCGTGCCGCCCGAGCCGGGGATCCCAACACCGTCGAGGCTGTTGGTGAACGCCTGCGAGAACGTGGGCAGCCCCGAGCCTGCGCTGAACACGTCTCTCCAGATCGCGTCCATCCCGAATCGGATGTTCTGCTGTCGGCTGGCCAGTGCCGGCTCGCGACGAAAGACGCCCTTGCCCGCCGTAAGAAGGCGCATCACTGCACCCGAGATGATCAGCGTAACTGTAAGCGCGATCATCAGTTCGATCAAGCTGAAGCCCTGGTCGCCGCGACCTTGCTCTTTCATAATTCCCACCCGCCGCAACGTTGAGCAAGAAGGAAGCCAGGAATGCGGAGACGGCCGTCGCTGTCGGGCCTGAAAGTAACTATCTGACGAACAGTGAGTTACGATCCTCTCCACCACCACCGGGCGGCAAGCGGCTGAAACGATAGAGGGAATGGGCTGCGGAAACTGTCCGATCTCCGGACGAACACGCGGCGCTGCCGCCCGTGTATCCCTCGTATGCACGCGGTCCTGAGCCCCCGGGGCAACGCCCGATCCCCGCCGGACGTCTCAAGCAGGTGGCGATCCATATCCCTATATAAAGGTTGGCGGAGGTAGCGGGTGGAGCATCTCTGGCGTGACGTCCAATACGGAGCCCGGACTCTGCTCAAGTCCCCGGGGTTCACCGCGGTAGCCGTACTCACGCTGGGGCTGGGGATCGGGGCCAACACCGCCATCTTCAGCGTGATCGACGCCGTCCTGCTGCGTCCCCTCCCCTACCCGGACGCGGACCGGCTCGTCTTCCTCACCGAGTGGTCGGAGCAGGTCCCGGAGATGAGCTTCTCCGTGGCCAACTTCAAGGACGTGCGCGATCAATCGACGGTGTTCGAGTCGATCTTCGCCAACAACGGCGCGAACTTCATCCTCACCGGTGAGGGCGCGGAGGCGGAGCGCGTCGCCGGCCGCCAGGTGAGCTCCGGCATCTTCGCGACGCTCGGCAAGCCGCCGATCCTGGGCCGCGCGTTCACCGCCGAGGAGGACACGCCGGGCGCCGAGCGGGTCGTCGTCCTCGGCGAGGGATTCTGGGAGCGGCGCTTCGGCCGCGACCCCGGCGTGCTGGGCCGGTCGCTCTCCCTGAGCGGCGAGCCCTTCACCGTGATCGGCGTCATGCCGGGCAGCCTCCACGACAATCTCAAGACGACCGACGTCTTCACGCCGCTCCTGCGCCTGGAGGACAAGATCGGCGGGGAGGAGAGGCGCGGCAACCACCCCGGCATCTACGTGATCGGCCGGATGAAGCCGGGCGTGGCGGAGGAGCAGGCGCGGACCGAGGTCGTCTCGATCGCGAAGCGGCTCGCCGAGGAGCACCCGAACTCGAACGCGCGCCAGAGCATGACGCTCGAGTCGCTGCAGCAGTCGTACGTCGGAGAGCTGCGTCCGGCCCTCCTCGTCCTCCTCGGCGCCGTCGTCTTCGTGCTCCTCATCGCCTGCGTGAACGTCGCCAACCTGCTGCTCGCGCGGGCCGCGCAGCGCGAGCGGGAGATCGCGGTCCGGATGGCCCTCGGCGCCGCCCGCAAGCGCGTCTTCCGCCAGCTCCTCACCGAGAGCGTGCTGCTGTCGCTCCTGGGCGCGCTGCTCGGCCTGCTGCTCGCCTACGGCGGGGTGAAGGCCCTCGTGGCCTCGCTTCCCACGAACGTGCCGCGCGCCGACGAGATCGGCATGGACCTGCGCGTCCTGGTCTTCACCGTGGGTCTCGCGGTCCTCACCGGGCTCGTCTTCGGCATCGCTCCCGCATGGAAGGTCTCGGGCCAGAACGTCCAGGATCCCCTCCGCGAAGGCGGCCGGGGAGCCGTGGGGTCGGGCCACCGCCGCACGCGGCAGGTCCTCGTCGTCGCCGAGATCGCGCTGGCCCTCGTGCTCCTCGTGGGCGCGGGCTTGATGCTGCGCAGCTTCTTCCGCGTCCTCCACGCCGACCCCGGCTTCCGGTCGGACGGCGTCCTCACCGCGAACCTGCCGCTCTCGCCGTCGCGCTTCGCCGAGCCGCCGCAGAAAGCGGCCATCGCGGAGCGCATCGTGGAGCGTCTCCGGACGATCCCCGGCGTCGAGTCGGCGGCGGTGTCGCTTCCGCTGCTCGGAAGCTGGCAGACCTCGTTCCTGGTCGAAGGACGGCCGGAACCGCCTCCCGGCCAGAGGCCCTCCACGGACGTCACGCGGGTGGCGGGCGACTACTTCCGGGCGATGGGCGTCCGCCTCGTGGAGGGCCGCGTGTTCGACGAGCGCGATCGCGCAGAAGCGCAACTCGTCTGCGTGGTGGACGAGACGTTCGCGCGCGCGCAGTTCCCAGGAGAGAGCGCCCTCGGCAAGCGCGTGACGTTCCAGAAC
>JBKPBQ010000573.1:0-14629 GCA_046726955.1 Acidobacteriota bacterium | reverse complement strand
GAGTTCGAGGCCTACCGCGCGGGCGCCGCCGTCGAGAAGCTCGCGGAGTCGCAGCTGCTCATGCGCGTCGCTCCCTCCGCGGCCCGCTTCCTCGCCCGGCTCTTCCGCGTGGAGGTGGAGCACGAGGGCCTCTGCGCGCGCGTCCGGGCGGACGAGGTGCTCTCGCAGTGGAAGAAGACGTTCGTGGAGCGCCGCGTCTTCAAGGAGCGACCGAGCGACGAGGACCTGGAGGCCATGGACGTGGCGGTCCTCGAGTCGGCCTACCGGGCGGTGGTGGACGCCGTGCAGCCCGACGCCACGCTCACCGCCGATCCCGAGCGGGAGCTCGCGGAGCTGACGATCGCGCTGCAGCAGGCCGTCGCGGAGAAGCGCGAGGGCGCCGAGGAGCAGATGGCGACGGTGCTCGCCTGGACGCGCGTCCTCGCCTTCCACCCCGACCTCGCCGCGCGCCGGCGGCGCTTCGCGTCCTTCCACATCCCGCACAAGACCGAATACGGGAGCCTGGTTCCCCTCGTCCGCACTCGTCCCGACGTGCCGGAGTACTTCGTCGGCCCCCACGAGACCCGCCGCTACCGCGACGGGTTCGACCTCACGGACCCGCGCTTCACGCCGCGCGAGAACCTGCGCGAGGCCCACTACTGCCTGACCTGCCACGACCGCGCGAAGGACTCCTGCTCGACGGGCCTGCGGGACAAGAAGGGAGCCGCCCAGGAGAACCCGCTGGGGATCCCGCTCGAGGGCTGCCCGCTCGACGAGAAGATCTCCGAGATGATCCGGCTCTACCGCGACGGCCAGCCCGTGGCCGCGCTCGCCGTGATCATGATCGACAACCCGATGCTCGCGGGCACCGGCCACCGGATCTGCAACGACTGCATGAAGTCCTGCATCTTCCAGAAGCAGGACCCGGTGAACATCCCGCAGATCGAGACCGGCATCCTCACCGAGGTGCTCGGCCTGCCCTACGGCTTCGAGATCCTGTCGCTCCTCACGCGCTGGAACCCGCTGAACCGGCGGCGACCCTTCCCGCTCCGCTACAACGGCAAGAACGTCCTCGTGGTGGGCATGGGCCCGGCGGGCTACACCCTCGCCCACCACCTGCTGAACGAAGGCTTCGGCGTCGTGGGCATCGAGGGGCTCAAGGTCGAGCCGCTCGCTCCTCACCTTCGTGGGGCCAAGCGGCGCGTGCCCAAGCCCATTCGTGACGTCGACGAGGTCGTGGGTCCGCTGTCCGCCCGGCCCACGCTCGGCTTCGGCGGCGTCGCCGAGTACGGGATCACGGTCCGCTGGGACAAGAACTTCCTGGACGTCAACTACATCGTCCTCATGCGCCGGAAGAAGTTCCGCCTGCTCGACGGCGTCCGCTTCGGAGGGACGCTCACGCTCGACGAAGCCTGGGCGCTCGGCTTCGACCACGTGGCGGTCGCGGCGGGTGCGGGACGGCCCACCCTCGTCCCGATGAAGAACAACCTCGCCCGCGGCGTGCGCATGGCGTCGGACTTCCTGATGGGCCTGCAGGGCCAGGGCGCCTACCGCAAGAACTCGCTGACGAACTTCCAGGTCGAGCTGCCCGCGGTCGTGATCGGCGGCGGTCTCACGGCGATCGACACCGCGACGGAGCTCCAGGCCTACTACGTCACGCAGGTGGAGAAGGTGCTCGAGCGGTTCGAGCGGCTGAAGCGAGAGATCCCCGAAGAGTCGCTGTGGGCCCGGCTCGACTCCGAGGAGACGGCGACGGTGAAGAAGTGGCTGCAGCACGGCCGGCTCGTGCAGGCGGAGCGCTCCGCGGCCAAGGCGGCGGGGCGGCCGCCCGACTTCGCGCGCCTCATCCGGGCCTGGGGCGGGGTCACGATCCTGTACCGCAAGCGTCTCCAGGACTCCCCCGCCTACCGCCTCAACCACGAGGAGGTCATCAAGTCGCTCGAGGAAGGGATCGGCTTCGCCGAGTGCATGAGCCCCGTGGAGGCGCTCCTCGACGAGCGCGGGCACGTGCGCGGCGTCGTCTGCTCGCGCATGAAGCTCGTGGACGGGCGCTGGAAGGACTCCGGCGAGACCGTCGAGTGGAAGGCCCGGGCCGTCATGGTGGCGGCGGGCACGAACCCGAACGTGGTGTACGAGAGGGAGCACCCGGGGACGTTCCGCCTGGATCCTGGGACGGCCGCCTTCGCGATGCACCGGGCGGTCGAGGGAGCGAACGGGACGTTCGGGGTCGAGCCGGTGGAGGCAGGCGGGCTCGGCTTCTTCACTTCCTACAATAAGGATGGCCGGCTCGTGTCCTTCTTCGGGGACGCGCACCCGATCTTCGCCGGCAACGTCGTGAAGGCCATGGCGTCGTCGTACGTCGGCTACCGCGAGGTGGCCCGGCTCTTCGAGCGCGAGGTCGCGACGCAGGAGCTCGCCGAGCAGGCGGAGCGCGAGAACGCCTGGGTCCGCTTCGCCGAGGTCCTCGAGGACGGGCTCAAGGCCACGGTCGTGGACGCGATCCGGCTCGCCGACCGCATCGTCGAAGTCATCGTCCGAGCCCCTCTCGCCGCGCAGAAGTTCCGGCCCGGCCAGTTCTACCGCCTGCAGAACTACGAGGGCCCCGCGGAGGTCGTGGACGGCATCCGACTCACGATGGAAGGTCTCGCGCTCACGGGAGCCTGGACAGATCCCGCGCGGGGGCTCATTTCCCTGATCGTCCTCGAGATGGGCGGCTCGTCGCGGCTCTGCGCGCTGCTCGAGCCGGGCGAGGAGGTCGTGCTCATGGGCCCCACCGGCCAGCCCACGGAGATCCCGGAGGGCGAGACGGTGCTCCTCGCGGGAGGCGGGCTCGGCAACGCCGTGCTCTTCTCGATCGCGGCCGCCCTCAAGGCGCGCGGCAACCGCGTCTTGTACTTCGCCGGCTACAAGCGCGGCAGCGACCTGTTCAAGAGGTCGGCCATCGAGGAGCCCTGCGACGCCGTCGTCTGGAGCGTGGACGAGGGGCCGGCCATCGAGGCCCGCCGTCCCCAGGATCACTCGCTCGTCGGCAACGTCGTCCAGGCGATGGACGCTTACGGGCGCGGCAAGCTCGGCGAAGTGACGATCCCCTTGCGAGAGATCGACCGCATCATCGCCATCGGCTCCGACCGGATGATGAACGCGGTCCGCGAGGCGCGCGGGGGCGTCCTCCGCGACATGCTGAAGCCCGAGGCCGTAGCCATCGGCTCCATCAACTCCCCCATGCAGTGCATGCTGAAGGAAGTCTGCTCGCAGTGCCTGCAGCGCCACGTGGACCCGGCCACGGGCAAGGAGTCGCTCGTCTTCAGCTGCTTCAACCAGGACCAGCCGCTCGACGCCGTCGACTTCTCCTTCCTGGGCGGCCGGCTCCGCCAGAACTCGGCGGCCGAAAAGCTCACGTCGCTGTGGCTGGACCACCTCTTCGAGCAGCGGGAGGTCCAGGCGGTCTGAGGCCCGGCCAGAGGCGGCCCCTCTGGTCCTGGATCAGCGGGCGGCGTCTCCCGCCAGGCGTCCCGTTTCCTCGTCGTTTCGCAGAATGGCCGTCGGCCGCGGCGAGGCCAACGGGTGCTCTCGGTGGTCCTCGCTGCCGCCACGCCGGATGGCGGCGGACGGAAAGCACTTCCCGAATCGGACGAGAAGCGACGGCGAGCCCTTGAGGCGGAGGCGCCGCGTGACGATCGCCCAGGCGAGGCTCTTCTCCTGCGCCAGGATGCCGATCCAGGTCTTGCCGTCGACGGTGACCTGCAGGTCCGCGTTCCCCTGGTGGCCCTCCAGGACCTGGATGCTCTTGTCGGCGATCACGACGGTCGCCCGAGTCTCCTCGCCTCCCGTGAACGTGAAGTGGTAGGTGGCGTTCAGCCCTTCGGACGCCTGCGGCTGGAAGCCGAGCGGAAGCGAGTCCAGGAAGCCGCGAACCCTGTTCGGCCGCGCGCCGGACCCGACGTGCTTGACCCACTTGTTCTTGAAGCGCTTCCGGGCGTGGGCTTCCGCGTCGGAGCCGGCGACTACGTAGACCGTCTCCGGCTTCTCCTGCAGCGGCTTCACGACCTCGTTCAGGTGCCGCTTGCGATCGGCCAGGAAGGGTCCGATGACGTCCTCTCCCGCGGGACAGACCGCCATGCAGTAGGCCGACTTGTAGTTGGGTCCGAAGGAGAGGCTCTGCCAGAGCGAGGCCGTCTCGGCGTCGTTGATCCGGCGGCGATAGTCCAGGACGCTTCGACTGTCCACGACCTGCTCGACCCAGTCGTTGAACCCGCCCATGAACTCGCGGTAGTTGTGGGTGAAGCACGCCGTGAAATTGAAGTCGCCCCGGGGCGAGATCGCTCCCACCGGACACGCGGCGACGCACAGGTTGCACTCCAGGCACGGGTTGTAGTCGAGCGGCCGGTCCTGGCTCGTCGACTCGCGATCGAGCAGTACCGTCCCCAGCAGCACGAAGTTGCCGAACCTGGGGTGGATGACGTTCCGATGGATGCCCATGTGGCCGAGGCCGGCGGCGACGGCCACCGGCTTGTGCCCCACCACCCAGACACGCTCGGGGAAGCGGCTCATCTCCATGGGAAATCCCATGGACGGGCAGACCGCCCGGACATCTTCCGCCTCCAGCCGCTCGACGATGCGAAGCGCGATCTCGTTGACGGCCTCGCCCTTGTGATGGAACTCGAGGTTCGCGATGGAGCGTGCCGTGCTCCGCACCGGCTCGCGGCTCATCCGACGCACGAAAGCGAGGAGGGTCTTCGTCCACGGATACCGGCCCAGGATCTCCTCACGCTGGTCGTCGAGCTCGGGGCGGTCGATCGCGACGAGCCCGACGTCGTCGGCCCCGCACTCGCGGGCCAGCGTGCGAAGCCAGTCGGCGTCCAGGGTTTGCGACTTTGGCGGCGTCCCGCCCGCCGCCAGGTGCCGGCGAACCGTGGGGTGGTTATCGATCTTCATACGGACGCTCCGCAGGCTCTCCCCCTCCACATCCTAGGTCACCACTTCCAGAAAGCAAGTACTGAATTGCGGGTAGGATTGAACGATGAAGAGGCGCACGGCGGCCGACCGCCTGCGGGAGATGAGCTTCAAGCGCTCGAACTGCGCGATCGCCTGCGCCCTCGACGTGATCGGGGACAAGTGGACGCTTCTGATCGTCCGGGACCTGTTTCTGGGCCGTTCGCGCTATGGAGAGTTCCTCGACGCCGGTGAGGGGATCCCCACGAACATGCTCGCCCGCCGACTCCGCCGCCTCGAGGCCGCCGGGCTCGTCGAGCGATGGCTTTCCCCTCGGCCGAGATCCCGCTACGGGTACCGGCTGACGAAGAGCGGACGCCGCCTCGGACCCGTGCTCGATGCCCTCCTAGAGTGGAGCCGGACCCAGATCCCGGGAACCCGCGTGTCCAACGCGTTGAAGTAGGAAGCTGCGTCCTACTCCCTTGGTATCCCCTCGAGCCACACCCGCGCCCGCCGCTCCAGGAAGCCGTCCGGCCCCCGAGCTCCTCGGACGCGCAGCGCCTCCGCGAGGCGCTCGGGGGACCAGGCGGCCAGCCCGGCGCGCGTGCGGATGCCGAGCCCCTCGAGCTCGCGGACTCGCTCCTGGCCCAGGCCCCGGTGCATGACGAGAGCGATGCGCTCACGGATGTCCCGCAGCTCGCTCGGCGGAATCCCCGTGCGCGCGGACCACTCGCTCATCCCGGTCTCGGTCGCGAGCGCCCGGAGTAGCGCTTCCGGGCTCTCGAGCCCACTCGCGGCCAGCCGTGCGCGATCCTGGCCGGAGAGGATCTCCAGCCGTTCCAGCGGCACGTAGATCGAGTCCACCGTCCGGGCATCGGCGGCGGCGAAGATCGCGGCGGTGGCCGCGACCGAGACCGCTACGGTCGACCAGCGGATGACTCGGCGCCGCGCGCGCGACGCGCTCTCGGCCCGCTCGCGCCACGCTTCGAGGAAGCGCACCACCGATTGGCATTCGACCGCGAAGGGCGGGAACCCAAAGAAGCCGAGGAGCGGCATCTCGAACACCTTGAGCGCTCCGACGCCGGGAACGGTGTAGACCCATTTGGTCCGCGCCCAGAAGTTCCAGAGCTCCCAGAGGAACCCGCACACGAGCCCCGCGACGAGCATCCGCACGAGGGGCCCGGCTTCTCCCGCCTCCAGGTCGCGCAGGACGCTCGCTCGCGCGTGCCGCCGGTTCCAGGGCTCGAGGAGGAAGACGAGGCTCCCCCATGCCAGGGGGAAGAAATAGTCGGGCCAGGCCAGCGGCAGGACGAGGCACGCCAGCCCGACGACGAGGCAGACGACGTCCCGGCTGCGACTCCAGCCAAGCCGCGGCACGGGCACGTGGCCCAGCCCGCGGACTCGCGAGACGACCGACTCCGTCCCCAGTATCGCGGGGAGCACCGTCGCGAAGGCCACGACGCCTCCCACCCATCGAACCGCCCGCGAGGGATGGTCCATCACGTAGTACCAGTTGCCGAGGCGCAGGTTGAGGGCCTCGAAGAGCGTCCACAGCACGACCGACACACCGCACAGCCACAGGAAATCCCGCACGCGCCCACGCACGAGGGAAGGCCCGCCGAGCCGTCGTGCCGCCGCGTCCACCGCGAAGACGTACGACCACCAGGCCCACTGGAAATACCAGCCGGCGAACGGCTCCACGAGAAGGGCGAGGCCGACGGAAGCCGTGGCCAGCACGGCCAGCGGCAGCAGGAGGTCCACGCGCCAAGGATAGCGGGTCGGCCCGCGGGAACTGTGGTCTTGACAGCCGAGCGTGCCACCGATTACAGGTGAAGGCATGGTCGGCCGCCCGGGACCGAGACCCGAGACGTTCCGCGAGTTCCAGGCCACGCAGCTCTTCTGCCGCCGCTGCGGGACCGCGCGGCCGGTCCGCGAACGCCTGCTCCTCGTGCTGCCGGACGGCGACCTCTTACCTGTGCGCGGCGTGCGGGGCCGCCGTGGGCACGCGCAAGGTCGAGGTCGAGCGGCCGCCCCTCGTCATCACCTCCTGAACGGCGCCGCTCGAGCGCGCCGCGAACGTGACTCGCGTCTGCGGCTACGCGCTGGCCGCGGCCCACCGAACCACCGGGAGGAACTGTGGTATCCTGGTGTCCAAGTCCTCGTGCGGGCCCCCAGATACGCGGCGTCGCTCCTACCCGCGGATCTGCGTAAGGTCTAGAGACCGTCGCAGCTTCCCGCCCCCGGGCCCTTGAGGCAATTCAAATGACCTCCTTGCTGTCTCGTGCGTTCGCCGCCCTGCGTGTCTGGCTCGACCTGAACGACCCCGCCGAGAATCGCCTGCAACCGTCGCACGGCTGGCTCCTTCCGCCGGCCGCGCAGAGGCTGGCACTCGAGGGGGCGCTCGCCCCGGCCGTCTCGACCATCTCGCCCGCTCGGAGCGCGCGCTCTTGAACTCCCCGTTCACGTCCGCGCATCCGTTGCTGCAGGTCGGAACCGAAGCGCGCTCGCTGAGCAATCGATTCCTGCTCTCCGCGATCGCCTTCCTGCGCAACAAGCAGCTGGCTCAGGGCGCAACCGCGCGCGTCGCGCGGGAAGGGCACAAGGCTACCTACGTCGCCGTGCTCGAGGTCATGGGCGACCAGGTGTCCTGGAGCCGCGAATAGCCGTTCCCCGTCGCCGCGCACTGGCGCCCGGCGACGAGGGCAAGAGAGGAAGGACGCAGATGACCGAGGCGGCTCAGAAGGGGCTCGCCGTGAAGTACGTGGGCTTTCGTGACGTGGACGGTCGGCGCGAGTACGAGCTCCACGCCCAGCGCGGCGACGAGACACGCCGCTATACCCTCTGGATCGAGCTCGCGGCGTTCTCTCGCGTGCACGTCCTCCTGCAGGACGGTCCCGACATCTGCTACCAGAAGCTCGTGCGGGAGCTGGCGGGCGCCGAGCCCCACCGGGGCGACGGCATTGCAGTGACGGAGAACGACCTTGCGGCCTACAGGGAAACCCATGCCCCGCCGGCGCGGCGGGGGGGCTTCTCCACCCCGAAGCCCCCGGCGAACGCGCCCCCGGGGGCAGCGGGCAACGTCGCCTAACGACCCCCGCACCACTCGACGAAGGAGGATGCCATTCAGACCAGGCTATTCGTGGGCAACTTGGACTTCGACACGACGCAGAACGAGCTGCAGGTTCTGTTCGCGGAGGCGGGTGAGGTCGTGAGCGTCACGCTTCCCATCAGCCCCGACTCCGGTCGCGGGCGAGGGTTCGCGTTCGTCGAGATGTCGACGGACGAGCAGGCGGCGACCGCCATGGAGAAGTTCAACGGCTTCGCCCTCAACGGCCGCACGATCCGCGTCGATACGGCCACCGCCCGGCCGGGCGGTCCCGCGCCGCATCGGGCACGCGGCTTCGCCCCCGGGCCGCGCTCGCGCCCTAAAGGAAGCCGCCGGAATCTGCGAGCGCGCAAGCGAGGCTTCTAGGGAGTTAGACTCCGCGGGATTCTGCCGTTTCAGCCTCTTCCGCCCAGGTGCGCGACCCGGATACGGATCGGGAGGCGCGCAAAGCGCTCCCGGCGCTCTAGCGCAGTCCGAGAAGAGGTTGCCGAGTCGCGGCCGACCGCAGTATGGTCGGGCCGGGGGTCCTGCATGGCGGACATCGAGTTCATCGTCCCGTCGCACCGTCCGGTCGCCCAGATCAAGGCGACGATCGAGAAAGAGATCGCGACCCGCCTGCCGGGCGGGCGCATTCGCCGGTTCTGGGAAGGCGACGTGTTCCGGCTCGTCGGCATGGGGGCGGACGGCCGGATCGAGGTCCTGCCGGGAGAGATCCGCGCCTCCGCCGTGCTGAAGGCGCCGCTCTCCCTGATGAAGGGCCGCGTCGAGCAGGGGCTCCGCGAGACCGTCGAGAAGGCGGCCGGCGGTGACGGAGGCGGTGCCGCGACCGCGACCTCAGTGGCGCCCGTGACGGGCTCGGACGGAGGAGCCGGCGCGCCCGACCCCGACGAGCTCCGCACGAAGATCGACGGCGTCGTCCTGCCCGGCGCCTCCGCCCACGACGAGTTCCTGACCAACTTCGGGCGCATCCACCAGTGGCGGCCGCAGATCGTGGTGCGACCGACGTCCCGCCAGGACGTGCTGGAGTCCCTGGCCTACGCACGGAGGCACGGGCTCACCGTCTCGACCCGCGGGGCCGCCCACTCGCAGTCGGAGCTCGCGATCAACCGCGACGGCATCCTGCTCGACATGAAGTCGATGGGACGCATCCTGGAGGTCGACGAGGCCGCGAAGACCGTGACCGTGGAGCCGGGGGCGATCTGGCGCGACGTCGTGGCGCGCACGTGGCGTCACGGGCTCATTCCACCGGTCCTGACCAACAACCTCTCGGTCACCGTCGGAGGGACGCTCTCCGTGGCCGGCGTCGGCGTCGCGTCCTTCAGGTACGGCGCGCAGTCCGACAACGTCGAGGAGCTCGAGGTCGTGACCGTGGACGGATCGCTCCACCGCTGCTCGCGGAGCGAGAACCGGGAGCTCTTCTGGGGCGTGCTGTCGGGGCTGGGCCAGGTGGGCCTCATCGTCAAGGCCAAGCTGCGGCTCCGTCGCGCGAAGGCGATGACCCGGACGTACTACCTCCTCTACGACGACGCCGGCCGCTTCCTCGAGGACGCGAAGCTCGCGATGGACGCGGAGCGCTTCGACTACCTGGAGTCCTGGTGCGCGCCGTGCCCGCAAGGGCTCAAGTGGGTGGGCGGCGTCCGGCAGCCGTTCGCGAAGTGGTTCTTCCCCTTCCACCTCACCGTGGAGCACGACCCGGGCTCGCCGCCGGATGCCGCGCGCGTGCTGGACGGGCTGCGCCCGTACCAGACGCTGATCGAGGACGACCTGCCCACGCACGAGTTCGCGAACCGGCTCGTGCCCGTCTTCGACATCTGGAAGAAGCTCGGCACGTGGGAGCACTTCCACCCCTGGATGGAGACGATCCTGCCGTACTCCACGGCCGTCGACTTCCTGGAGGCGATCCTGCCCGATCTGTCGCCGGGCGTGCAGGTGGGCGGCCACGTCCTGCTCTGGCCGGCCCGCCGATCGGTCTCGGAGGTGCCGCTCTTCATGCACCCGGACGAGGACTACCTCGTCGGGTTCGGGATCCTGCCCGCGATCCCGCCGAAGATGTGGGAGATGGCACGGCCCCGCCTCGAAGCCGCGAGCGAGCTGTCGACGGCGATGGGCGGCAAGCGCTACCTCTCGGGCTTCGTCCGCTTCACGCCCGAGCAGTGGCGCGAGCACTTCGGCCCGCGCTGGCAGACGCTCGCCGACCTCAAGAAGCGCTACGACCCCGAGGGTCGGCTGAACCCGGGCTTCATCCCCTTCGACTGAGCGACCTCCTCGCTCCGCTCTCTCACTCCGCAGCGGTCAGGGTCGAGACGCCCGGCCGAAGAACCCGAAACGTCATGGGCACGCGCCCCAGGCGGATCTCGTCCCCGTTGGCAAGGACCTCCGGCTCCGAGATTCTCCTGCCGCGCAGGAAGGTCCCGTTCTTGCTCCCGAGGTCCTCGAGCGTCGCGGCCTCGCCGGTGACCACGATCCGGGCGTGGCGCCTGGAGACCCATTGGGACTCGATCCAGGCCGCGCCTTCCTCGACCCGCCCGAGCAGGTTCTCCCCCTGGTGCAGGGCGATCTCGCGATCGGCCAGGATCAGCCGGAGCTCGCGGCTGGGAGCGGCGGCGGGACGGACGGGAACGGCGCTCTCGCGCACCTCGCCGCAGAAGGCGTAGCCGAAGCCCCGCACCGTTCGAATGAAGCGCGGCCGCTTCGGGTCGTCGCCGAGCGCCGTGCGCAGGTCGGCCACAACCGTCAAGAGCGTCGATTCCGAGACGAACGTGGACGCCCAGAGCTCGTCCCGGATCTTCTCCTTGGTGACGACCCTCGGCCGGTGCTTCAGCAGCAGGCTCAGGAGGTCGAAGGCCTTACGACCGAGGGGGACCTCCGCGGCGCCACGCAGAAGCTGGCGCGTCTCGCAGTCGATCGCGAGATCGCCGAAGTGCACTTGCATCGCGGCTCCCCTCGCCGGCGGGCAAACCCGATGAAGATCCCATCCGAGGTCGAGGACGTTCCGATGCTAGCCGCCCATCTTGATTCAAGCAAGACGGGCTGCTTGGCCAAGCGGCTCCCCGAAAGGAGCCGCTCATGCACGCATCGGAAGGATGGCCGCGACGCGCGGCGTGGCTCGTCGCCGCCTTCTTCGTGGTTCTCGCATCCGCAGTCGGCCGTGCTCACGCCGATGACGACGAGATCGTTGCCCGGGTCCGGCTCCGCCACCCGAAGGACCGCGTGGCGGTAGTCCAGGCGGTCCGGGGAGCGGTGCGGCGGCTGGGCGATCCGCGTTGCCAGGCCCTGCTCTCGACGTTCACCGACCGCACGGGAAGACCGCTCCGTGAGGCGCTCGACGCCCAGGGCCTCGCCCCCGCCGACCAGCTGGCTCGCGTCTTCTTCTACGACGGCTCGGCGTCCGGCTGCGCGGCGCGCCAGCTCGCCTACACCGAGCCCGGCAGCCACGTCGTGTTCGTCTGCGGAGATCGCTTCCGCTCGCTGGCGCAGCTCAGCCCGACCTATCTCGAGGCCGCGATCATCCACGAGATCCTCCACACCCTCGGCCTGGGCGAGAACCCGCCGAGCTGGGAGGAGATCACCACCCGCGTGCTCGAGGCCTGTCGGCAGTAACCGCCGGCCGTGGCCGTGGCGCCGGCTAGCCCAGAGGATCGCGCGAGGGTCCCCGGCGGCCCGGGGAGCTCTCGACGAGGTAGAGGTCCTGGAGGAATCGGAGATATCGGTAGGCGTACGCGGCGCCGTCGGGGGTCACAGCGAAGCCCAGTACACCGACGAAGCCGGCCGGGTCCTCGGGCTGGAGGGTCCTCCAGGGGATCCGGCGGCCGGTAGAGAGCTCGAGGCGGTCGATGTGCCCGGGGGGCCCCTGGTCGCACACGAAAAGGAAGCGCCCGTCGGCGCTCGCGCGTATGGCCCCGGTGCTCGGGGGAAGGCTCACCCCCAGCGGCCGAGGCTCGCCACCGTCGAGGGGATATCGAACCAGCGCCGACCCGGGTCCGAATCCGAATCCGATCACCGATCCCCGCGACGCGGTGCCGACCACAGCTTGCGAGTTCTCCGGTGTGACCGGGCGTGGCCGCCCACCCCCGAGATCCAGCATGAAGGTGCGCCAGGGTCGTCCGGGTTCCTCACCCTCGAGCAAGATGTGCGTCGAATCCATGAACCAGGCGCGGTCCCCGACGTCCTGGAGGCCCTCCGTCGACAGCTCGCGCGTTTCTCCGACGCCGGTAGGCGTCAAGACGACGTTCGGCGCGTTTCGCCGACCCCGGTTGACGACCACCCATTTGCCGTCGGGGGATGACCCCAGGGGGAAACCTTCGGCCAGCCGCAATGGCGGGCCACCTCCAGTAGGCCGCAGGAACGCCCACCCGAGCGGGGGCTCGGTGATGTCGTGCACCAGCAGCTGCCGCCCATCATTCGTGAGCTCGATCTGGCCGTTCCAGTTGTTCACGGTCACGTCGTGCTCGGCCCCTTCGCCTGGTCCGCGGGCCCGGGCCCCATAACGCTCCAAGCCGTGGTGGATCAGCATGCGCCCGTCCGCCGACACGTCGTGGAGGAAGGCCGGTCCCGGGAAACGGGCCACCTCGCGGGCGCTTCCGTCGAGACCGATGCGCCAGATCCCCGTGCTGTCTCCCAACTGCTTGCCGCTGCACACCCAGATCGCGTCGCCCGAGGGATCCCAGGCCAGGCCCTCGAGGGTATCGTCCGTCTCGAGGGCCCACACCGCCTTCGTCCTTCCATTCCGATCGACGGTGCTGATTCGGCGGTCCGCCGAGACGAAGGCGACCTTGTCCCCTTGCGGGGAGACGCGGAACTTGTCGCCCATGATCAACGCCGCGAACGGTCGGAGGAGAACCCGACCCTCAGGGAACTCGAGCTGGAGCGAACCGTCGAACGAGCGCATCAGCGCAAGGTCCTCGCCATCCGGCAACCAGTCGGCGGCCCACACCCCCTCGGCCACCGCGCGCGGCGTTCCTCCAGCGAGAGGCACGCGGGCCAGCGTGCCCGCCCAGGCGTACCGTCGTTCTCCCGGCTGGCCGAGGATGAGGGCCAGCTCTCCCCGGCGCGAGACGCCGGTCAGGCGCGCGGGCGGCAGGCCCACCGTGAGCGCCTCCGGCCGATCGAGACGCATCGAGAACGTCGCCGCTGGCTCCCCGTCCCAGAGCGCGCTGTACACGACAGTGCTGCCGTCCGACGTGAAGCGGGCATCGAGGACCATCCCGCGGCGGAAGGTGAGCTGCCGGAAGCTCAGCGGGGACGTCCTGGCTCGCCGCGCGCCCCACAGGAAGGCCGCGGTGGACACGGCGAGCACGAGGAGCGCCGCCACCAGCGGTCGCACCCATCGCCATCGACGTGACGGCACGTGGAGCGGCCGCGCCAGCGCGGGCGCCGAGGCCGAGCTCGCCTCCAGGCCGAACGCCAGGTCGCGCGCCGACTGGAAGCGTTCCTTCGGATCCTTCTCGAGGCAGCGACGGACGGCGCGCTCCAACGCGGGCGGCACGGGCTCGGGGTTGCTCGTGATCTCGGGCGGGTCGCGCGTCAGGATCGCCGACAGGGTGTCGGCAGACGTCTCCGCCGCGAAGGCGCCGCGGCCAGAGAGCATCTCGTAAAGGATCGCCCCCAGCGAGAAGACGTCGGAGCGCGCGTCGGCCGGCCAGCCCCGGACCTGCTCGGGGGACATGTAGCCCACCGTGCCCAGCATCAGCCCGGGCTCGGTGGCGGTGCGGTGGGCCTCGGCGTCCCGGCCCGCTTCCTCGGGGCCCGTCAGTTTCGCCAGGTCGAAGTCGAGGATCTTGACGCGCCCGTCGGCGGTCAGGAAGAGGTTCTCGGGCTTCAGGTCCCGGTGGACGATCCCCTGATCGTGGGCGGCGGCCAGACCGCGGCAGATCTGGATCCCGTAGTCGACGGCCTTCCGGGTGGGGACGGGACCTCGCCGGAGCCGGCGGGCGACAGTCTCGCCTTCCAGCAGCTCGAAGACCGCGTAGGAGACGCCATCGTCGGAGCCGACGTCATGGAGGGAGAGGATGTTCGGGTGGTTGAGGGCCGCGACCGCTCGCGCCTCCTGCTCGAACCGTCGGAGGCGCCCGGGATCGCCGGTGCGGTCCGACGGAAGGACCTTGATCGCGACGTCGCGGCCGAGCCGCGTGTCGCGGGCGCGAAAGACCTCGCCCATCCCGCCCGCTCCCAGAGGAACAACGACCTCGTACGGGCCGAGATGGCGCCCGGGCGCGACGGACATGCTTGCTCCAGAGCTCGGATGGATTCTGCTCCGGGCTCGGACGCCTGTCTACAGGCCCGCGCCAGCCGATCGGCGTCGGCCGCGGATTACCATAGGCGCGCCGAACGGCGAGAGAGGAGAGGATTTGTCGCAAGCCAGGCACTCGTGGGCCGGATGGTCGACTGCAATCGACCTCGAGTCGCCGGAAGGACGCAGCTTCTACCAGGAGCGGCTGGCCCTCTTCGGCAAGGTCGGCTTCCTTCTCTCCGTCGGGCTCTTCCTGGTCGTGATGCTCGTCGGCCCCGGCATGGTGATCGGCCCAGGCCCGACGGGTCGGCCCCTACACGCTCGAGCGCAAGCTCGGGGAAGGCGCCATGGGCATCGTCTACCGGGCCCGGCATGCGCTTCTG